>DATDFH010000694.1:0-5257 GCA_036522715.1 Verrucomicrobiia bacterium | reverse complement strand
TACCGGCGCAGCCTCTACACGTTCTGGAAGCGGCAGGCTCCGCCGCCCGCGATGCTCACCTTCGATGGCCCGACGCGCGAGACGTGCGTCGTCCGTCGTCCACGGACGAACACACCGCTGCAAGCCCTCGCGCTGCTCAATGACGAAACCTACGTCGAAGCCGCGCGCGCCCTCGCCGCCGTCGCGCTCGCCCAGCCTGGAAAGGATGAAGAGCGCCTGCGTTTCGCCTTCCGCCGCGTCACAGGCCGGACGCCGGAGAGCGGGGAGCTGTCGGTGTTGCGCCGCCTGCTCGCGCAGCAACGGGCGCGCTTCGCGCGGGATCACGACGCGGCGAAGCAACTCTCTTCCGTCGGCGCTTCAACGGCAGGGCGCAAACTCGACCCGCCTGAACTCGCAGCGTGGAGCGCGACCTCGCAGGCCATCTTGAACCTCGATGAAGCCATCACGCGACGTTGATTCAATCGCCCTCGCGCCGCGGTGGTTCATCGGCCGTGGCACGGTGGGCATCCGTGTAATGGCGCTGGCGGCGGCGTGTTTGATCTCATCCAGCGCCATCGCCCGTGCGGATGCATTATCCCAGCCGGTGAAACGGAACGCGGCGGGCGAGGTGCGTTTCAACCGCGACGTGCTGCCGATCCTCGCGGACCATTGCCACGCCTGCCACGGCCCGGACAAGGCGACGCGCAAGGCAGGCTTGCGGCTGGACCAGCGCGAGGCTGCGTTGGCGCTGTTGGAGTCGGGCACCCGCGCCATCGTGCCGGGCGACGCGGCGCGTAGCGAATTGTGGAAGCGCATCACTCACGAAGATCCGGACGAAGTGATGCCGCCTTTGAAGAAGGGCAAACCGCTGACGCCGCAACAGAAGGAAATTCTCCGACGCTGGATCGAGGACGGGGCGCCTTACGAAAAGCACTGGGCACTAATTCCTCCGGTGCAGGCTGTGCCGCCGGTCGTCAAGGGGGCCGCGCTTCCAGTGGATCGTTTCATTCGCGCACGGCTTCTCGGGGAAAAGATCGCGCCATCGCCCGAGGCGGAGCGCGCGACGTTGATCCGGCGCGTGACGCTTGATCTAACCGGGCTGCCGCCGTCGCCACTGGAGGTGGATGCGTTTGTGAACGACGCGCGACCCGATGCCTTCGAGCGCGTGGTGGAGCGGTTGCTCGCGTCGGAACATTTTGGCGAACGCTGGGCGCGGTGGTGGCTCGATCTCGCACACTACGCGGACAGCGATGGTTACTTGCAGGACTTCATCCGGCCGGTGGCGTGGCGTTTTCGGCAATGGGTTGTGGATGCTTTCAATCACGACCTCCCGTTCGATCAATTCACCATCGAGCAACTCGCGGGCGACCTGTTGCCGAACGCTACTATCTCGCAGCGGATGGGCACGGGCTTCCTGCGCAACACGCTGAGCAACCGCGAAGGCGGCGCGGACCTGGAGGAGTATCGCGTGAATCAAACCATCGACCGCACGATGACGCTCGGTACGACATGGCTCGCGCTCACCACGGGCTGCGCGCAGTGCCATGATCACAAGTTCGACGCGATCTCGCAGCGCGAGTTCTACCAGCTCTACGCGTTCTTCAATAACTCTGACGAGGTGAACTTCGACGCGCCGTTGCCAGGCGAGCGCGAAGCGTTTGCAGCGGCGAAGCAGCAGCACGATCGCAAACGCGCGGAGTTGATCGCGCCGATGACTGCGTCGCTCACGGAATTGCAGGCGGACTGGGAGAAGTGGTTGCTGCACGCGGAGTCGCATCCGAACGAGGACTTCACCTGGGATCGCACGCTGGAACTGCTCGGCCTGCAATGGGGACAGAACCTCGGCGAAGGCCAGCTCGAAGGCATCAACATCATCAAGACACCGCTCACGCAGCGCACGCAGGATCAGCGTGACCGGCTGCTGGATTATTTCCTCAAGGCCCCGCCGCCGGCTTACAGCGAGAAGTTCAAGGAGCTGAAGTTCAACGAACTGAAGACCAAGCTCGATGCGCTGGCCAAGGAACTTCCGTCCGTGACGCGCGCGCCAGGCATGATGACATTTCCGACGCGTCGCGCGAGTCATGTGCATCTGCGCGGCGAGTTCCGCCGCAAGGGCGATGAAGTGAAGCCCGGCACACTGGCGGCGCTTCCTGCGCTCAAGGTGGAGGGCGAAGCCGATCGCCTCGCGCTCGCGCGCTGGCTGGTGTCGCCCGAGCATCCGCTCACAGCCCGCGTGACGGTGAACCGTTTGTGGCAAGAGTTGTTCGGTCGCGGCATCGTGGCCACGTCGGAGAACTTCGGCGTGCGCGGAGATCGTCCGTCGCATCCCGAACTGCTCGACTGGCTCGCCGTGGAGTTCATGCGCGGCGGCTGGAGTGTGAAGGCGATGCTGCGGCAGTTGGTGCTGTCGCAAACCTATCGCCAATCCTCCGCAGCTCGACCCGACCTTGCGACGCGCGATCCGCTCAATACCCTGCTCGCACGGCAGACCCGCCTGCGTCTGTCGGGCGAGGCCTTGCGCGACTCGGCGCTCGCCGTCAGCGGATTGCTCAATCGCACCATCGGCGGTCCCAGCGTGAAACCGCCGCAGCCAGCGAGCGTGTCGAAGGAAGGCTACAAGAACCTCTGGGAGCCGAGTCAGGGCGCGGATCGCTATCGTCGCGGACTCTACACCTTCATCCAGCGCACCTCGCCCTTCGCGCAATTCGTCACCTTCGATCTGCCGGACACCAGCCGCAGTTGCACACGCCGCGAGCGATCGAACACGCCACTCCAAGCCCTCAATCTTCTGAACGATCCCGTCTTCCTCGAAGCCGCCCAAGCCCTCGCCGCGCGCATCCAGCGCGAAGTTCGAGGCACCGATGAACAGCAGCTCGCCCACGCTTTCGCGCTCGTGCTCTCGCGTCCACCGAAACCCGCGGAGTCGAAGCGGCTGCTCGCTTATCTCCAACAACAGCGCACGCTCTTCGGCAACGATCCGGTCTCCGCGCGCGACTTGCTCCAAGACAGCGCGTCCGAAGCGGATGCTGCGTGGATCGCGCTCTCCAGCGTGCTGCTGAACCTTGATGAATTCATCAGCCGTGAATGACGATATGATCACCCTATTTTTCACTCGTCGTGATTTTCTTTCGCGCACCTCCCACGGATTCGGCGCGATGGCGCTGTGGCACTTGCTGGCACGCGATGGCATCGCCGCCGCGCCGCAGCCGCACTTCGCGCCACGCGCGAAGAACGTCATCTTCATCTTCATGATGGGCGGACCGTCACATCTCGACCTGTTCGACTCGAAGCCGAAGATGGCTGCGCTGCATGGACAGCCGATGCCCGCGTCGCTCATCCAGGCGAAGAAGAGCGCGACCGGAGGCATCCTTGAAACGGTGATGGCCAGCCCACGCAAGTTTCAGCGCCATGGCCAGAGCGGCATCGAGTTCTCCGAGTTGCTGCCGCACACCGCGGCGATGGCGCATGAGATTTGCCTCATCCGCTCGATGCATTGCGAACAGAGCAATCACGATCCCGCGCAACTGCTGCTGCACTGCGGCACGCCGCTGTTCGGCAATCCGAGCATCGGGTCCTGGGTGAACTACGGCCTCGGCAGCGCGGGCCAGAACCTGCCGGGATACATGGTGCTGATCTCTCACGACGGCCGCGGACTCGAAGGCGCGGGGAGCGCGTTGTGGGGGAGCGGCTTCATGCCCTCGACGTATCGCGGCGTGTCATTCCGCGGCTCCGGCGATCCGATCCTGCACCTCAGCCGTCCGCCCGGCATCAGCGAGGCCACGCAACGCGCGCGGCTCGACGTGTTGCGTGATCTCAACCAGATGCACCAGCAGAGCACCGGAGACGCAGAGATCGCCTCGCGCATCGCGTCGTATGAAATGGCGTTCCGCATGCAGAGCGCCGCGCCTGAGTTGCTCGACTTCAGCCGGGAATCCGCCGCCACGCGCGCGATGTATGGCCTCGATGCGGAGAAGACCCGCCCTTTCGGCACGAACTGCCTGCTCGCGCGGCGCATGGTTGAGCGCGGTGTGCGATTTGTGCATCTCGTGCACAGCTCGTGGGATCAACACAGTGACTTGAACGCTCATCTGGCCAACAACTGCGCCATGACTGACCAGGGTGCCGCCGCATTGCTCGCGGATCTCAAGCAACGCGGATTGCTCGACGAGACGCTTGTCGTTTGGGCCGGCGAGTTCGGCCGCACCCCGATGGGCGAAGTCCGCCGCGGCGTCACTGCGGGCAAGGAAGGCCGTGACCATCACCCGAATGCCTTCAGCGTTTGGATGGCTGGCGGCGGCGTGAAGCGCGGCCACGTCCACGGCGCCACGGACGACTTCGGCTACAACATCGTCGAGAACCCCGTCCACGTTCACGATCTCCAAGCTACCATCCTGCATTTGCTCGGCATCAATCATGAACTGCTGACCTATCGCCACGCCGGTCGCGACTACCGGCTCACGGATGTTCACGGGAACGTGGTGAAGGAGATCATTTCATAAGGGACGATGAAGACGCGCCCGTTCTCTCGCCGCCACTTCCTCGCCGCCTCTGCTTTGGGTGCGCTGGCATCCGGTCGTTCTGCCATCGCAGAGCAGGGCGCTCGGCCCAAGCACAAATACATCGACATCCACACGCACCTCGGCGCGTTCCGCTTCGGGCAGAACGTCAGCGTGAAAGGCCTGCTCACGTGGATGGACGAACACGATGTCGAGCGCGCGGTAATTCAGCCGCTCGTTTCGCCTGAGTCCGCCCCCGTGATGCATCCGATGCAGACGAACGACGCAGCGCTCGGAGCCGCGGCGGCGCATCCCGACCGGCTCATCGCCTTCTGCTGCGTCGATCCGCGTTCGACCATCGACCCGACCGCGCCGAAGTCCAACCCGCAACGCCAGGGCCACGTTGCTGGCGTCAAAGGGCTGACTGAAATCCTGAAGCGCTACAAGGACGCCGGCGCGCGCGGCCTTGGCGAACACAAGGTCGGGTTGCCCTTCGATCATCCGCAGATGATGCAGCTCTACGCCGCGTGCGACTCGCTCGAACTGCCGATCCTCTTTCATCTCGACGATCTGCGCGGCATCGACACGCCCGGACTGCCTCGTCTTGAGAACGTGCTCAAGACCTTCCCGAAACTCACGCTCATCGGCCACGCATGCGGCTTTTGGTCGTCGATTTCTGGTGACGCGACGAACGAGGATTTCGGCCGCTATCCGAAACCTCCGAAACCCATCACGCCCGGCGGCGCGCTCGACCGGCTGATGACCGCCCACCCGAATCTCTA
>DATDFH010000693.1:0-5427 GCA_036522715.1 Verrucomicrobiia bacterium | reverse complement strand
CCTCGGCCAGCCGCTGGCGTTCTTCGGCCATCTCCTCTTTGCCCCTGTGCGCGTGGCCGAAAGCCGGCAGTTCCAGCGCGGGATCAATGTCCGGCCGGAGCGCGATCGCCACGCTCTCCCGCGTCGCAGCCGTGGAAGCCTCCTTCAGCCACGCCATGCGGCCGATGGTGCGGATGGTTTCGGCGGCCAGTTTCATGCCGAACAGGTCGCCATACTCCGGCCCGGACTCTTTGGCCGAAGACATGTTGTCCACTTGCGTGATGTCGCCGCACGCGCCCAGCAAAAAGACCACCGGCGTCTGCTCGCCGTAGCAAGCCTTCAGGTGCTTGCGCAAATAGCCGGTGTAGTCGGGTGAAAACTTGTTGCCGCCCACGACCGTGCCGTGACAGCCGAAGTTGACGACGATTCCTGCGACCTGACCTTGAGTGCGGAAGGCCAGCACGCCGACGTCCGGATCAATCGGACCAGCCGGACAGACAATCTCCGCGTGGTGCGGCGTGCCGGGCTTGCCGGGGTGCGTGATCTCCTTGCCGTCCCGCATGAGGAACCGGCGATTGAACGAGATCGAGTCCTCCTTGCCAGTGCCGATGCCCAGTTCGACGGTGTGCCGCGACTGCCACGCATCGGTCACCGCGTCGGTGATGGCCTGCACGACCTGCTCAAGGTAGCGAGGATCGGCCTTGGAGGCGCGCACGGTGATGATCGGCCCGCCGGTGTGGGTGTGATTGGCGCCGATCAGCACGTTGGCGCCGGGAATCTTCGTGACCCGCTCAATCCGCCGCCGCGCCTCAGCCACCGTGTCGTTGCCGATGAAGAGCGCGTCCACGCCCACCAAGGCGACGGGCGTCACGCCGTCGTAAATCACACACGCACTGGCCAGCAGCCGGTCATGCACGCCCGCCGCCACGCGCGGCTTGGGCCAGCCGAGCGGGATTTCCGCGCCCGGCGGCGGGGTGATGTCCCGCACGCCGAAACCGGCCTCCAGCGCCACAGCGTCGGCGACGATCAACACGAGCCACGCGAGTGCAAAGCACGCTCTCATTGTGACGAGCTCCTGGTCGCGCGGAACGAGTAAAGGTCCGCCTGTTTCGCGAAATAGAATTCCAGCCGCACGTCCCGGCCGCTCAACTCGTCGAGCCGATGGCCTTTCCACTCGACGCGATGCGCGACGCTGTCGCCGGTGAACGGGATGCAGTCGGCGTAGTTGAAGCCGTCGAAGGCGTGCCGGCCTTTGTCCGAGACGCGCACACGCATTTCACTGCGCGCGGCGTTGCAGTTCACAAGCAGATCGCCGCCGGGCCATTTCAGCAGCCGCGTGATGATCACGCCGCCGACGTCGGACGTGCTTAGCGACACAAAGCCTTCCTTTCGCAGCTTCGCCAAGCCGATGCCCCACGTCGTGTCCTTCGGAATCGGAACGTTCGGTCCGGAGTTCGCGCCAACATACGGGATCCACCATTCGTCGCCGACTTCGACCCAATCGGGCGACGCCCACGTCTGGCGACAATCCCATGAACCGGCAGCCCCGGTCGGGAGGAGCGGCTGATGCGTTCGCTCGAAGACGACGCCGTCGTGGCTGAGCACCAGTTCGGTCCACAGCAGGTCCTTCGGGACGTATGGATTGAGGAAGCCGAAGTAAACGCCGCCATACGGTCTCGCCTTCATCATCATGTGCGAGGTGATCCCGTTTTGTTGGTCCACATCGTCGGGCAGAAAAATGGTGCGCAGCCATGCTTCCTCCTGCGTCCACAGCGCCTCGCGCTCCATCCGCCCGATGCGCCGCACGACGCCGGCATAGACGCTGTGCTTGCTGTCGTTGGGCAGAAAATTCGCATCACCGGGCGACTTGTAGCCGCCGCCTTCGTAGCGATCGCGCGGCCGGCCGTAGCTGACGTATTTTTTGCGCTCGCTGTCGTAGATCATTCCAAACCATCCGTCGCTGATCGCTCCCGTCAGCACGGACATCTGATGCTCGCGGTCCCAATGGATTCCATCCGTGCTGCCGATCAGATAGACCTGCGTCTTGTCCTCCTCTTCCTTCCCGCCGCCGCGCAGCGTGTAAGTCATCAGGTATTTGTACCCGCGCCGGTCCGCCGCGGGCATCTCGTCTTCATTGAGAAAGCGTATGCTCGAAATGCCGGAACCGGCCGTGCGCAGCAAGCGCGCGTCGGTGAACTGCCCCGGACGCGCGAAGCAAATGTTGTTGTGCGTATTTCCGCGAAACTCGACGAGGCCGAGGTCGGGAAGCGTCCAGTGGATGCCGTCCTTCGATTCCGCGTAGCGGATGTGCCGATGCGCCACGAGCGCGCCTTTGTCCTTCGGACCGACCGCGAGCGGCACTTGCGCCTGATACCAAATGCGAAACACTTTGGCGTCGCGATCGAGTCGAAAGGCGGGCTGCGATGTCACCGTGTCGGGATCGCGCAGCACCGCGCCGTCGCCCTGTTTCACGGGCGCGTGAAATTTCCGCAGCACCATCTCTCTCGCCGAACCTTTCACGGCGAAGCGATTGTCCACGAGATAATCGTCCACGAAGAGCTGCGGCCGCGTGCCGATGTCGAGCGGTTCCTCCGGCACCGTTGTCGCGCCGATCGACGCACAAACGCCAACTGCAAGCGCACCGATCGCGAGAGACAGAGTGGCTGCTTTCATTGTGTGGCTTGTTCGGAAGGCAAAACCATCATGACCCAGGCCGATTCAGTGAACGATTGACCGGTGGCAATGATTGTTTGCGTCAAGCTCTTCATTTCGAATTCCGGGTTTCGATTCTCACCTTCCCCTCCGAGTGCGCGAGCAGGACGAAGTCGAACAGTTCGCCGTAGCGATGACCGTCGAGGGTGATGTCGAAGGGCACGATCTGCACGCCCTGCGGCACTTTGGCGCGCTGTGTGACCGTGAGCTTCACCGGAAATGTCTGGCGGCTCTTCGCGGAGACGCTGCCTTCGAGCACAGCCGGGCTGGCGGTGACGCCGGGCGGCAGCTTGAGCGCCACGCGGTGCCGCTGCGCGGTGTCGCGGAAGTTGCGCACGGTGATTTGCACGGTCTGCGTGTCGCTCTTGGTGAGGTCAACGCGATACGGGTAGGCGCTCACCCAGTAGGGATCGAACAGGTATTCGTAGTTGGGATCGGGCAGCAGATCCTTGTAGTGGCCGATGATGCGCAGCGCCCAATCATGGAAGCGGTTCACAAAGGCCGCGGGTTCGGTCATCAGCCAGCCGTGCGCGCCCATGATGATGTCGGGCTTGAGTTGTTGCAGGTACTTCGCCCCGACGAGGTAGCCTTCCTCGGTGATGGCGCTGTTGCGCGCGACGACGCACTCGTGACCATTTTGGTCGGGATCGCCGGGGTCGCCGAAAACATTGTCGCCGGTGAAGACGACGCGCTTGCCGTCGAGTTCCAGCCACAGCGCGTTGCCAAACTCGGTCTGGCCCGGCATCCAGTCGATGTGCAGCTTGTAGCCTTCCCACTCGATGACGTCGCCGGCCGTGAGGATGCGGTCAATTTTTGCGGCCTCGAATCCGGCATCATACGACGCGATCATCGCGGGGTAATCGTAGGAGCGCGGGTTCTCGCACTTGTCCGCGATGATGTCCATGGTCCAGAACTTCACCCCATGCTCGCGGAGGGCGGGGAAGAGCGTGAAGTGGTCGCCGTGCGAGTGGGAAATCCAACAGGCGTCAATCTGTTTCAAGCCGAGGTGCGTCTTCATTTCGGCGACGAGGCGATCCAGCACGATCTTCGGGAACAGGCCGCAATCCAGCAACAAGCCGTGCCCGCTGTCGGCGATGATGAGCGCGAAATTTTTCCCCGCCATCTCCGGGCCGAACATGTAGAGGTGCGGCGAGACCTGCACGACGTTCGGCACGGGAGTCGGCTTCGCTGCCGGATGGGCGACACGTTTGGCCCCTACGTTGTAACCACGCACATAGTCGGGGCGGAAGGCGGTCAACCGCGCGTGAAAAGTGCGGAGTTGCTCCGTCGCGTCACGAATGACCGGTCCTTGGGCTGCGAGCGCGAGCCGCGGCGCCACGCCGGCGAGTTTGTCCACGGAGGCAATGAGCGCGTCAATGCCCTTGGCAAAACCGTAGTCCCATTCGGTGTCGAACCAGTTCGAGAACTTCGCGCCGTCGTGCATCAGGCCGCCCACGAACACGTAGGTCCGGTCGCCAGACTTGAGGACATAACTCATGCCGCCCGGCGAATGCCCCGGCGTGCCGAGGCACCGGAGCGACCGCCCGCGCCACGCGAACGCTTCCTCGTCCGTCAGCCAGCGGTCCACTTTCAGCGCGGACTGTGGAGGCCGCACGTAGCTCGCGCCGTGGACCGTGAACTTGTCGTTGTTGCGCGGATACCATTTGCGAAACTGGCTGGGCGTCTCCAGGAACGCCTGCTCCTCCTTTGGGGCGGCCACCTGTGTTTTGCTCCGATCCAGACGCCCGACGCCTTGCAGCAGTTCGCGGTGATGCCCGGTGAACAGCACCCACTCGACCCGCTTCACGCCGATCTCGCCCAGATGATCGAGCACGCTGCCATCGCCCAGATCAATCAGCAGCGCCGCGTCGCCGTCGCGCAGGACGTGGACGTTGCAAGTGTCCGTCCACGTGAACAAATCCGGATGCGCGGCAGCATCCGGCTGGGTGAAACGCCCCGGCGCACCAGCGGCGGGCGTCGCGAAGGCAAGCCACAGACCTGCCACCGCAGCCAGCATGTGAAGGAATCGTCGTGTGTTCATGGGTTGTGTTTCCTGAATTCTGTTCCGCCGATGAAAACGCGTTTCACGGCCAGCTTTTTGTCGAGCACGAGCACATCGGCGAGCTTGCCCCTCGCGAGGCTGCCGACTTTATTCGCCACACCAGTGCGTTTCATTGGACGTGCGAGGCTCGACGCGCGTGGCCGCCGTTTTGCGAAATGGTTTGATTCCCCGGTAGCGCGGCGCAGTTTTCAAACGTCGGCTTCATGTCGCTCATTACTTTCTTCTTTGGCCATGGCGCGGCCTATTTGATTCCGAGTTTCAGCAGCCGAATCGCGTTGCCGCGATGGATTTTGTATTGCACGTCGTCGGGCAGGTTCATGGCGGCGAGGATTTCGAACTGCGGAATCGGCTGGCCGGGCGCGAGGTAGTCGCTGCCGAAAAGCAGGCGGTCGGCACGGCGCAGGACGAACTCGCGGGCGAACGCCGGATCGCGCGTGAGGGCGATGGCGCCGCCCGGTTCGGAAATGTCGCAGTAGAGATTCGGGTGGGCGTCCATCAGCCAGTCGAGCGCGCCACCGGGAGTGATCGGCTTCGGCGGCTTCGGGTAGCGACCGAAATCTTCCGGCGTCGCGTCGCCGGAGATCGAGGACCAGAAGCCGCAGGCGTGGCCGATGAGCGTGAGTTTCGGAAACGCCTTGAGCACGTTCTCAAGACGAGGCAGGCCCGGCGTGTCG
>DATDFH010000692.1:0-2651 GCA_036522715.1 Verrucomicrobiia bacterium | reverse complement strand
GCGGCCCCGATCGCGGCCGCTTTCCAAATCAACCGCGGCATGGATGTCGTCAGGAATGCTCCACGGATGCTCGATGTTTTCGCGATACATGTCGATGACGTGCAGTGTGCCGTCGGGCGCGTTGACGAAGTTCACGGGGCGGAACCAGTTGTCGGTCGAGGCGACGATCTCGGCTTTGCCGTCCACTCGCTTGGCCTTGAAGGTCGGGCCGTCGGGCGTGAGTTGCAGGCGGTAGAAGAGATTTCCGGCGCACTCGCAGACGAACACGTTGCCGTGATATTTCTCCGGATACGCCGCGCCACGGTAACTCGTCACGCCGCTCGCCGACGTGACGACGCCTGCGCCGACGAGTTCGCTGCGGGGCATCACGATGTCGCGCTCGCCTGCCCAACGCTTGGCGCGTAGCACGCGCCACGGTTCGGGCTGCGAGATCGCGTAAACCGGCAACTGGTCGCCAGACTCGGCCATGTCGTTGAGCGGACTGCGCGCGGCGAGGTAGGGATTGCGCGCGAGGTAGCGCTGCGGGAGGACGATGTGCTGCGCGGGGTTCCGGATGTTGCAGAGGAAACGATTTCCCCAATCGTCGAATGAGCCGCCGTAGCGCGCGCCACCGGACAGCAAATCCAACTGCATCGTCACGGGATCGAAGCGAAAATCATTGCGCGACATCACGAGCGGCTTTGCGTCGGGCTTGTCGCCGGAGCGGATTTGTCCGCCGTTGCTGCCGCCGGCGCCGTGGATGTGATTGTCGAGCGCCCAGACAAGGTTGTTCATCACCGCCTGCACGTTGAGTTTGCGAAAGCCCGTCAAGACTTTGATGCGCACGTCGGCTTTGCAGTCGCCGTTGGTGTCCTTGAGATACCAGATGTCCGGCGTGGCCGCGACGAACACGCCGCCCTTCCAGCACGCGACGCCCGTGGGCCACGATAGGTCTTCGGCAAACACGGTGGACTTGTCGAATTTCCCATCGCCGTCGGTGTCTTCGAGCAGGCGGAGGCGGCCGATCGGTTGATCGGTGGGGTTTTCCTGGCTCGGTTTGTGATGCGCCTTGTCGGTGTAAGGGTAGTCGCGCATCTCGCAGACGTAGGCGCGGCCATTCTCATCGTAAGTCATCGCGACGGGACTCGCGACGAGCGGCTCGGCGGCGAGCAGGTCCATGCGGAAACCGTCGAGCACGCGAAACGTCTGCGCTTCCTCGGCGGGAGTCTTTGGTGGAATGCGCGGGAGTTTCTCCGTGAGTGGTTTCGCAGGGGCGGCGGTCGGTTCGGCGGCGAGGGAACTTGTAACGAGCGACGTGATGAGGTTCACAAACGCAACAAGCGATAGAAATGTCAGGCGCGACTTCATTGGCCAAGTTTCAAAAGCAGAATGTCGTTACTGCCTTTACTGGTGAGTTTGCTCTTGTCGTAGTTGGCCGTGCCGTCGAACGCACCCGAAATGAAAATGCTTCCGCGCCGATCAAGCGCCACGCAGTAAGCAAGACTCCCACGATCACCGCCCGCGGTGCGGAGCCAGTGCAACGCGCCGCTGTCATCGAATTTTGCCACGTAGAGATCGCGCGTGCCGAGGGCGGTGACGGCTGTGCCAGCGATACTCGCGGCACCGGTGAACTCGCCCGTCGCGTAGCAATTGCCCGTGGCATCGGCGGCGATGCAGAGCGCGTAATCAATGCCTTTGCCGCCGCCGCTATGGAACCACCGCAGCTTGCCGTGTGCGTCGAGCTTGGCGACGAGCAGATCGTTCGCGCCGTGGCTCTCGATGGTTTTGCCGCCGAGTTTCAGCGCGCCTTGAAACATTCCTGAGAGGCAAACTTCGCCGTGTCCGTCGAACGCCACCGAGGCGAACATCGCGTTCGTCGAACCGTCTCCTTTGAAGGCCCACAACGCTTTTCCACCCGTATCGTATTTCACTGCGCACACTTCACGGCCGCCCTTGTTGGTGAGCGTGATGTCGCCGAACGTCTCGACACTAGCGACGCTGCCGGCGACGACGGTGTTGCCGTCCGCATCCACCGCGAGGTGGCCGCCGACGCTGCTGCCAGGGCCGTGCGGGACTCGGAGCCACGCGAGGTCGCCAGCGGGTGTGAGTTTTCCGAGTAACGCGTGACCGCCGCGGGTGTTGGTGACGGTGGTGCCGGCGAACTCACAATTGCCGATGAAGGAGCCGGTGAAGTAGCAGTTGCCCGCCTTGTCCACGCCGATGCTGTGGCCGAAATCGTAGCCCGCGCCGCCGCCGGAGCGCAGCCATAGCAATTTGCCGTTCGCATCATACTTCACGACGAAGAGGTCGTAGTCGCCGTGGTTCGGCATCGTCGCGCCGTCGAAGCTGGCGTTCGTGCTCTGGCAATGGCCGGTGGCGAAAACATTTCCCTGCGCGTCCACGGCGACGCCGTAGCCGCGGTCGATTTTCGCGCCGCCGGCGGTGCGGACCCAGAGGCATTTGCCGGCGGGCGAATATTTCGCGACGAAGAAATCCAAGTCGCCCTTGGTCTCGACGGTGAAGTCTCCGAAGGTCGCCGTCGCGCCGAACTCCCCGGTCATGTAGATGTTGCCTGCCGCGTCAGTGCAAAGCCCGCGCGTCTTGTCGTGCTTCGCGCCGCCAGCTTGGACGGCCCAGGAAATTTCGGGCGCGGTTTCGCCACGAGTAGAAGC
>DATDFH010000691.1:0-2909 GCA_036522715.1 Verrucomicrobiia bacterium | reverse complement strand
CGCAAGATTTTCGCGAACCAGCCCGGCTGCGGCGCATCGAAACGTTGCGTGGCCACTTCGCGGAGGCGATTCGTCAGCCGATTGCGCGCGAACTCGGCCCAGACCAGGTCATTGGTCAGGCCGATCGCGAACCAGAGGATCAAGACGGTGCCCATTCCGAAAACCGCGCGCCCGAAAACCGCATAAACTCCAAACAGCGCTCCCCCCATCCACATGACGACCGCGGGCAGGAAGATCACGCGCCAGATGACGGCGCCGGACGCGCGGTTGGCCTGGCGCGAGGTGACGCCGTACCAAAGCCCCAGCCACCCGATCGTGTACGCGTCCGCCAGCAACGTCCCGGCGCAGCCGATGAACCACCAGAGCCACAGCCACGCATCGCGTTCGCGCCAGGTCTGCGTGTCGGGTTTCAAAATACACGCCAGCGCGAACGCGATTTGAGCTGCCACGACAACGAGGATCGGCCCGGCGAAGACCCGCCGCAGGGCGAGCAACTGGCCGTGGACGATTTCCCTGACCGTCAACGGCGTGGCGAGAAGCAGTTCGAGCGCGCCCGTTTGCCGGTCCTCGGCGAACTGCCGGCAGGCGTGCCCGGCGAGCCAGAATTTGAGCACGGACTGTACAAGCACCGCGGTCGCGACATAAACAAACTCGCTGAACCAATCCTTGGGCCAGCGCCAGGCGCCCCAGAGCCAGATCAATCCGCTCGCGGCGATGAAGCCCCACAATAGCAGCGCATCCATCCGGTTGCGCGCGGCGAGCCAGAGGATCGGATTCCTGTCGAGCAGCGCGCGGCGGACGTGGGACTGGTTGCCGGCATCGCCGAATGCAAACGCGGCGGCCTTCTGTTCCAGTTGCGCCCGGCGTGGGGTGGCGGCTTTTTCCAGCCACGTGCGCGGCAGCAGCGCGCTCGCGCCGGCAAGGCACGCCCACGCCAGTCCGTGCATCGTCGCGAGCGATATCCAAAACAGACGGTCGGTTCCATCCACCTTGCTGAAAGCAAAACCGGGCGAGGCAATCAGGAAGAGCAACGGGGGTTCACCCTGGAGATTGAACGCGGAATTCCACCAGACGCCGAGCAAGGGCATTCCGCCCGTGACGAAGAGCACCAGCAGAATCGCCGCGCCCATCGCCCTGCGCTCGCCGCGGCTGATCGCCGAGACGAACATTCCCGCCGCCAGGGAGAAGAACAGCGTGTTCAGCAGCAGTGCGATCGTGCGGTAGAGCATCTGGCCGCTGACGCCGCCGAGCAGCACCGGAATGGCCATCACCGGGAAGATGGCCAGCAGATGATAGAACGTGTTGAGCGACGTGGCGGCGAGTTTGCCGAAGACCACGTCGTAGCCCTTAAGGTCGGTAAGGAACAGCAGGCCGAGCGTGCCTTCGCGTTTTTCCTCGCTGATGCAATCGGCCGTCGCTCGCACGCCGGAGAGCAGGCAGTACACGAAGGCGAACATCGAGAGCGTGCCGAAGAGCATCGGCCCCAGTGACGGCCGCATATATGGCATGCGTCCCATCGTCATCATCTCCCAACCCACGACCAGCGACGCGACCAGCGCGGCGACGATGCGACCGAGGTAGGTGTTCCGTTTCCGCGCCGCGATGCGCAACTCACGGGCAACGATGGGGAGGAAGGTCATCGACTCGCTCCTCCGCTCTTGCTCCTGCTCTTTCTCTTACTCTCTTTCCAGGGCGAAGACAGAGTAAGAGAATGAGCAGGAGTAAGAGTATGAACCAAGCCGGTGGAGATCACTGCGTCTCCCCTTTTGTCACGCGCAGAAAAACCTCTTCGAGGCCAAGTTCATCTTCCCAAAGCCCCGTCAGCTTAAATCCTCCGCCCACCAGCGCGGCGGCGATGAAGCCCGGATCAATTTCCGTCGCGGCGAGCGTCACCTTGAGCTGACCGTCGAGGTGGGTAACTTCGGCGACTTCGGTGCGGGTCTTGAGGAGTTCGACCGCGCGTTCGTGATCGGTGGCGAGCGTGACCCAGAAGGCTTTGCCGCCAGCGCGCAATTCGCCGCCCTGCACCGGGCCGGAGTAAATGAGCCGGCCCTTCTCGATGATTGCCACACGATTGCACAGGTTTTGCAGCTCGCTGAGGATGTGCGACGAAATGATGATCGTCTTGCCCATGCGCTGAAGTTCCTGGAGCACGGCCATCATCTCGATGCGCGCGCGTGGATCGAGGCCGCTGGCCGGTTCATCGAGCAGGAGCAGTTGCGGATCGTGGACGAGCACGCGCGCGAGGCCAAGCCGCTGTTGCATTCCGCGGCTCAATGCGCCGATGAGCGAGCCGCGTTTCTCGCTGAGGCCCACGAGTTCGAGCACGTCCTTCACGGTTTGCTCGCGCCGCGCGGCGGGCAGCTTGTAGCACGCCCCAAAGAAGTCCAGATACTCGGTCACCTCCATGTCCTTGTACACGCCGAAGAAGTCGGGCATGTAACCGATCATGCGACGGACCGATTGCGCGTCGCGCACGATGTCGTGCCCGAACACTTCGGCGCCACCCGCCGACGGCGCGAGAAACGTGGCGAGGATGCGCAGCGTGGTGGTCTTGCCCGCGCCGTTGGAGCCGATGAAGCCAAAGAGGTCGCCGCGATTGATCGTCAGGTTCAGCGCGTTGAGCGCGGTCAACGTCCCGTAGGTGCGGGTCAGTTCGAGGGTGCGGACGGCTGGTGTCGGGTCAGGCATGGCTCAAGGTCCGGTTGGCGTGGCGGTGATTCGATAAACGGTCGTGCGTGTGGTGCGGCTCGATGGGAATTGTGGCAGCGGAGCGACGGGCGCATCGCCGCCGGCCATCGCGAGCAGCACGGCATCGCCGCGCGCCGCGACGGGTGTGAGGTCAAGTCCCGTGGTGACGTTGAAGCGGGGTGAAGTTCCGTACGGAGTTGTGCCCGGCCGCATCACGG
>DATDFH010000690.1:0-4432 GCA_036522715.1 Verrucomicrobiia bacterium | reverse complement strand
AGGGCGATGCGGAGGTTGGGCTGGAGCTTCATTCGAGTTTGCGCGCGGTTGCATACTGTGGACCCACCGTCGATTCAAAACAAATTGCCGCGTTACGCCGGGCCGCACTCGCGCCGCCGAAATTCGGTCGGCGCGAGGCCGGTGAACTTCTTGAAATCCTTGCTGAAGAAAAACTGGTCGGAGTAGCCGGCCTGGCGCGCGACTTCCTTCACGGAATCGGCGCTCTCGATCAGGCGGCGCTTGGCCTGGTTGATCCGCTCGCGCCGCAGCCAGTCGATCGGGCTGGTGCCCATCACACGTTTGAAGGCGCGCATGAAGGTGGAGTCGCTCATCCCCGCCTGCGCCGCCAGTTCCGCCACGCGCAACGGCCGGTGAAAGTAGAGACGCATCGTCTGGATTGGTTTCTGAAGATGCAGCGGCACTTCCGTTTCGCCTGCCGTGACGCCGCCAGCCCGCAGCCGCGCCTGAAAGAGCAGCGCGATCAACCGTGCGATCTCCGCGTGCACGAGCGCCGCGGCCTCCGGCGCGTGGCCTTGCAGGTGTTTGAAAGTCCGCTCGAACACCGCCCGCGCCTCCGAGACGCGCAAGCCGCTGATCACCGGCATGCGGTCGGCTGACAGGATTTGACAAAGGCGGTCGAGACCCGGTCCCTCGACGCGCACCCAGTAAAGTTCCCACGGCGCCGCCGCATCGGCCCAGTAGGCGTGCGGGTGATAGCAGTTGACCCACGCCAGCGCGCCGGGTTCCACCGCGTGCTCGCGTCCGCCGATGCGCACGAAGCCGCGCCCGCGCAGGCACAGGATCAGTTCGTGGCCGGGGTAATGGTCGCGCTCGATGCGGTGATCGCGCCCGGCGATCAGATGCCCGGCGCGCACGACCGAGTAGAAAACCGCGCGGCTCGCCTCCGGTGGAGTGTGGTAGAGGGAGATCAGGAAGCGCGTGTGTTCGCGGGCTTTGGCCACGGCGGGATAATACAAAGCCGCGGCCAGATGTCACGACCCTCGAACCGTCACGTCCGTCCGCCCCGTTGTTCGCTGTTCATACCCGTGCACATTCTCTCACTCCTGCTCTCGGTGCCTCAGAAAACAGAGCATGAGAACGAGCAAGAGAAGGAGCAGGAAAGCGCGCTCCGATGCTGCCTACCTTTTCCCGTCCACCGGATACGTTTCAAGGATCAGCCGCTTGCGCTCGTAATCGAAGGTCACTTTGAAGCGGCGCAGGATGCCCATTCCCATGTGGCCTGCAATTCCCGGGCCGCCGGGCGCGGCGCCTCCGAAGAGGTCTGCGGTCACTCTTTCCGCGTTGAATTTTCCCAACTGCACTTGCGACAACTCCACGCGCCGCGTCTTCGTCCCGCCGCCGACGCCCGAACGCGTGCCGGTCGCGCCGCTCTCCGCCGCTTCGTTCCAGCCGTTCTGCTCGACGAACTCACGCCCGAGTCACACACCGCCGTCGCATCCGGTGTCGATCTTCAATCGCGCAGGCGCGGAAGATTTGCCGGCCAGTGCAAGGCTGACGCTGATCACCGGCACTTCGCCGTTGAAAGTGAAGGGGATGATTTCTCCGCTGCCGGTGTAGTTGAAGGCCTGCGGTTCATGCAGCCGCGCCTGCTTTGCGCGCGAATCGATCTCAACGACGAACCGTTTGAAGAACCCGCTCCCCAAGATGCCATCGCGTCCGCGCAACCGGCTGTCCGAGGGCAGCGACGCCACGCGGCGCGGCATGAACTGCTCGCCACCGAGGTCGAACACCGCGCCGCCGAAAGTGTCCGCGCGCTCCTCGCCTGCGATGCCGACAATGGTCACGCCGCCGGCCTTGCGAAGGCCAAGCGACTGGGCGTGCGGCGGGTTGAGCATTGTGAGCTCGTAGCCGGTATCGAGCAGGAATTTGAACGGCCCACTTCCGTTTACCTTGGCCGGGAGAATGACCCGCCCGTCGCGAGAGGAGTACGTAATTGGGTCCGTGGCGCTGCTTCGAGCCACAGTCAACGCCACGGCAGCGGCGAAAAGCGCCTCCAGGAGACTTCGGCGTGTGCGGCATTTCATGGCAAACGTGCGTTGCGCCGCATGTTACCTGTTCTTGATCCGCGATGGAAACCGTGGATTCACCTTGTCCGCCCTTTTTTCTTTTGCCCGCGACGGATTTGCCTTTGACTCTGCGGCATGGCGCAAGGGTATCTAGCCATTGTCCTGCACGCGCATCTGCCGTTCGTCCGCCACCCGGAACACGAAAAGTTCCTGGAGGAAAGCTGGCTGTTCGAGGCCGTCACCGGGACTTACATCCCGCTGCTGCAAATCCTCGAAGGCTGGCAGCACGACGGGATGCGCGCGCGGATCACCATGTCGCTCTCGCCGACGCTGTGCGCGATGCTGCAAGACGCGCTGTTGCAGGAGCGCTACGAACGGCATCTCAACGGACTGATCGAGCTGGCCGAGAAGGAAATCCACCGCACGCACTGGGACCGCGCCTACCACAAGCTGGCCTGGATGTATCATCATCGGTTCACGCTCATCCGCGACTACTGGCACGCGCAGGGGCGCAATCTCGTGGGCGCGTTCCGCCGCTTGCAGGACCGCGGCATCCTGGAAATCGCCACCGTCGCCGCCACGCACGGGCTGCTGCCGTTGATGGGGGACCAACCGGAATCCATGCGCGCGCAAATCCTCGTCGCGCGTGACCATTACCGTTCGTGCTTCGGCTGCGACCCGCGCGGCGTCTGGCTGCCGGAATGCGCCTACGTCGAGGGCGTCGAGAAATTTTTGCAGGAGGCGAACATCCGGTGGTTCATCACGGACACACATGGGGTGTTGCACGCGCGGCCGCGGCCGCGTTATGGGGTGTTCGCGCCGGTGTTCACGCCGAATGGCATCGCGGCGTTCGGTCGCGATCTCGACTCGGCGCGGCAAGTGTGGAGCAAACACGAGGGTTACCCCGGCGACGGGAACTACCGCGACTTCTACCGCGACATCGGCTTCGACCTGGACATCGATTACGTCCGGCCTTACCTGCCGTCGCCGGAGTTTCGCGGCTTCACGGGCATCAAGTATCATCGCATTACTGGAGCCGGCGGCGCGATGGCGGTTTACGATCGCGATGCGGCTCTGCGCCAGGCGGACGTTCACGCGGGCCACTTCCTCGCCGCGCGGATGGACCAGGTGCGCCACCTCGCGGGCATCATGGATCGGCCGCCGATCCTGGTCTCGCCTTACGACGCGGAACTCTTCGGGCACTGGTGGTATGAAGGACCGGAGTTTCTGAACGTGTTTGTCCGCAAGGCTTACTTCGACCAACAGGTCTTCGAACTGATCACGCCGCACGATTACCTCTGCAAACAGCCGACGCAGCAGGTCGCGCAACCGAGCGCGTCGAGCTGGGGCGAGGAAGGTTACTGGCGCGTGTGGCTCAACGAACAGAACCAGTGGATTTACCCGCACCTCCAGGTCGCGCAGGAGCGGATGACGGAGCTGGCGCGCAAGTTTTCCAATCCGGACGCGCTCACCGTTCGCGCGCTCAAGCAGGCTGCGCGCGAATTGCTCCTGGCGCAGGCGAGCGACTGGCCGTTCATCCTGCGCACCGGCACCAGCCCCGAATACGCGCGCAAACGCGTGAAGGACCATTTGCTGCGATTCATTGCGCTGCACGGCCAGCTCACGACCACGAAGGTGGACGAGGCGTGGCTCAAGCAGATCGAGTGGACGGATAATATTTTCCCCGACGTGGATTACCGGTATTGGGCGTAAGCCCGTTTTCCGTCAGCTGCACATCTTCAAGAACTCCGCCTCGTTGAGGATCTTCACGCCGAGTTGCTGCGCCTTGTCGAGCTTCGAGCCGGCCTCGGCGCCGGCGAGGACGTAGTCGGTCTTCTTGCTCACGCTGCTGCTGACCTTGCCGCCGAGCGATTCGATCTTCGCGGCGGCTTGCTCGCGCGTCATCGTCGGCAGCGTGCCGGTGAGGACGAAGGTCTTGCCGGCGAAGGGGCCGGGTTTCGCGGCGGGACTGTGAGTCGAGGATTGGAAAGTCAGTCCGGCCTTGCGCAGGCGCTCGATGAGCTTGCGGTTCTCCGGCTCGGAGAACCATTGCGCCACGCTCGCGGCGATGACTTCGCCCACGTCCTCGACTTCGTTGAGTTTCTCGCGGCCCGCGGCGGCAATGTCATCGAGCGACGGAAACGCCCTCGCCAGCGCCTTGGCGACGCCCGCACCGACGTGCAGGATGCCCAGGCCGAAAATCAGCCGCCACAGGTCGCGCGATTTGCTGGCGGCGACGCCGTCGAGAAAGTTCTTTGCGGACTTTTCGCCCATGCGCTCGAGCGCGGCGACCTCGTCCAGCTTGAGCGAGTAAAGATCGGCTGCGTCGCGCACGAGACCGCTCTTCACGAGCTGCTCGACAAGCACCTCGCCGCCGCCCTCGATGTCCATCGCGCCGCGCGAGC
>DATDFH010000689.1:0-5159 GCA_036522715.1 Verrucomicrobiia bacterium | reverse complement strand
CCTCTCGCAGTTTTACAGCAACCGGCTGGCGCTCTACCGCCTGCCGGAGCGCCTCGTGGTCAACTTCGTGAAGTTCGACTTCACCAACTTCGTCGCCGAAGGCGATGCCGAGGTGGCGAAGATCACGAATCTCACGGCGCGCATCGACGCGATCTACAACGCGCGCGGCCCCGCCGCCTACATGGACACGAACAACCAGCCGATGATGCCCGACAAGGCGAAGGAAAAAATCAAAGCCGACATGCGCGAGGAAGGCGCGACGCTCGCCGCGCGCAAGGCCGCGATCGCGTTTGCGACCGAACTCGACGCGATGGAACCGAAGAAGGCCGGGAACCTCGTGGAGCTGGCGAAGAAGAAAAACCTCACAGTCGAGGAATCCGCGCCGTTCTCCGAGTTCGAGCCGCCGGCGGGGTTGAAGGTGATGGAGAGCTTCGTGAAGCAGGCGTTCACCACAACGGCCGAGGAGCCGTTCCGCGGACCGATCCAGGGCATCGATGCGTTTTTCGTGATCGCGCAGAAGAAAAAGCTGCCGAGCGAAATCCCGCCGATGGAGAGCGTGTTGCAAAAAGTGATGGACGACTATCGCGCCGAGCAGTCGATGCAACTGGCACGCAGCGCGGGCGAGAATTTCGCGGCGAAAGTGAAAGCCGGCCTCGCGGAGAAGAAGGATTTCGAGACGATTTGCGCCCAGGCCAAGATCAACGCGCGGTCCGTGCCTGGGTTCTCGCTCAGTTCGCGTTCCGTAGACGGTTTGGATCGCACGGTGAGCCTCTTCGACCTGCAAAACGTCGCACACTCGCTCACACCGGGGCAGGCGAGCGGCTTCAGCCCGACGCGCGAGGGCGGTTTTGTGATCTTCCTCAAGTCACGCCTGCCGGCCAACGAGGACAAGATGAAAGAGGAGATGCCGCAGTTCATGTCGGAAGTTCGCCGCGCGCGCCAGAATCAGGCGTTTCAGGAGTGGTTCCGCAAGACCATGGAAACCGTGCGCGTTACCGGCCGGCTGGCGTCCACCGCCACCGGGTCGTGAGCGCGGTCATCAAGCTCTCGTCGCAGTCGACAAAGGAGTTCTGGGAAATCCCGATCCTCTTCGAGGACGAGCATCTGCTCGCGCTCGACAAGCCGAGCCGGCTGCTGAGTTCGCCCGACCGCTATGATCCGGCGCGGCCGAATCTGATGCGCTTGCTGCACGAGGGCATCAAGGCGGGCAAGCCGTGGGCACGGGAACGCGGCCTGAGTTACCTGGCCAACGCGCACCGGCTCGATTTCGAGACGAGCGGCGTCATGCTGCTGGCGAAAAGCAAACCCGTGCTCGTTGCGCTCGCCGACCAGTTCGGAACGAACCAGCCGCGCAAGACCTACCTCGCGCTCGTGCAACACGCGCCCGCGGAGGCCACCTTCACGGTGGACGCGCCGCTCTCAGCGCATCCGTTCCAGCCCGGCGTCGTGCGTGTGGATCTCCAGCACGGGAAAAAATCGCGGACGGATTTTGAAGTCGTGGAAAAGTTCGACGGCTGGGCGTGGTTGAAGTGCCGGCCGTTGACCGGGCGCACGCACCAGATTCGCGTGCATCTGCGTCACGCGCGCCACACGATCGTGGCGGACGAAGTTTATGGCGGGAAGCCGCTATGGTTGTCGCGGCTCAAGCGCGATTACCGGCTCAAGCCCGGCCGCGAGGAACGACCGCTGTTGAACCGCGTCGCGCTGCACGCGGCGGAACTGACCATCACACATCCGATCACGGGCGCGTCGGTGACGATCGAGTCGCCGCTGCCGAAGGAGTTCCGCGTGGCGTTGAAGTATCTGCGGCAATTTGCGGCGGCTTGACCGGGAAGGTTGCAGGTTTTCCACGCCGGTGTCCGTTGGGAAAAACCCGCACCTTGCACCCCGTGAACTTGCAACCCCTTCTTCAGCCTGTTCAGTGCGGCAATGCCAGGGCTTTGACGAGCTTGACGCCCAGCACCACGGCCACGACCAACAGACACGCGCCGGAGACGCGCGACATGTTCAGCAGCGTGCGTTTGGAAAATTTCTGGTGGCCGATGACGACGGCCCAACTCAACAGCCCGAACCACGCGGCCGAACCGGCGCCTACGCCGACGATGCACACCGATTTGTTGGTCCAGTCGGGTTCCACCCAGTGGTGCGCGAGGAACGTCGCCGTCATCGTGATCCAGAACAGCAGCACCGCCGGATTGCCGAGCACGCGCACGAAGCCAGTCGTGAATGCCGTGTGCGGGTGTAGCTTTTGTTCGACGACATCGATGCTGTGCAGGTGGGTCGGCACCGACTTCGCGAGCATGTATTTCAGGCCGAGCCAGAGTACGAGCACGAAGCTGATCAGCTCCATCGCCGCGCGCACGGAGGACGACTCGAAGATGCTCGAGAACCCGGCGAAAGCGATCCCGCAATAGATGACCTCCATTGCCACCGAGCCAAGGCCGATCATCAGGGCGTAGACGAAGCCGCGCTTGGCGCCGTCGTTGATGATGGTGATGTTGGTCGGCCCGACGGGCACTGAGACGAGGAACCCGAAAGCCAATCCCGTCAGCGCCGACTCGAATATTTCGCGAAGCTCATTCACGGCGTAGCCTCCGCTCCGGGATGAATTTCCGTCCGCGCTTAACCCTTGGCTTCTGCATCCGGTTCGTCCTCCTCGTCTTCAATTTCGTGGATCATCTTGCGCGAGATGCTCGGGCGGATGAAGCCATAGGCCAGATACGCCGTGAACGCCAGCGGCAGCGCCACCGGCAGAATGGTTTCCCAAAGCAGGAAGAGGAACCCGATGAGGACGATGATGATCACCATCTTGAAGAACGGCCGCTGCGTGCGCCAGTTGACCTTTTTGAACGTCGGATACTTCACCTCGCTGACCATCATCACCGAGAGAAACACCAGGATGACCGGCAGCGCGTAGCGCCAGCGGCCGGTCGCGAAACCCTTGTCGTCCCACCACAGCAGGAACAGCGTCAGCGACGCCACCAGCCCGGCCGCCGCCGGGATCGGGAAACCGAGGAATTCCTTGCCGCCGCCCGCATCGGGCGCCTGCGCGGAAAGGCAGTTGAAGCGCGCGAGCCGGAACGCGCCACAAATCAAATACACCGACGCAATGAACCAGCCGAACTGGGGATTGCCCTCGAAGACGTCGCGCAACACCACACGGTGCACCAGGAATGCCGGCGCGGCCCCGAAGGAAACAATGTCCGCCAGCGAATCGAACTCGCGCCCGAACGGGCTTTCGTAACCGCCCAGCCGCGCCACGCGGCCATCGAGCAGATCGAACACGCACGCGAGGATGATCAGGAAGATTCCCGCGCGAATGACGTGGTTGAAGTTCGGCGCGTGGATGTCGGCCTCGACGATGCGGGTCAGCGCGAGGAAACCGCAAAAGAGATTGCCCGCCGTGAAGAGGTTGGGCAGCAGATAAATCTTCAGCTTCGGCTCGTCGGCGGATGAATCGTTTGCAGCCATGCCGGATTGCCTAGTTGCGTGTGGCCACCACCGTCTGACCGCCGACGACTTTGTCGCCGGTCTTTACTGTGACCGTCGTCGTCAACGGCAGGTAGAGGTCCACGCGCGAACCGAATTGAATGAGGCTGATGCGTTCGCCACGCGCGACCTCGTCGCCCTCGCTGACCCACGGCACGATGCGGCGCGCGATCAAGCCGGCGATCAGGCGCACGCCGATCTTTTCCCCGGGGCGTTCCTTCGACTCGAAGCCGAGGAGGACGTTCTCGTTGTGCACGGCGGATTCGGCCTTGAGCGCGTTGAGATATTGACCGGACGTGTGCTTGAGAAACGCCACCCGACCGGCGACCGGCGCCTGTTGCACGTGGACGTTGAAGACCGAAAGGAAGATCGAAACGCGTCTGCACCGGCCCCCGATGAAGCCCGGCTCGTCGGTCTCGTCGATCAGGTCCACCTTGCCGTGGGCGGGGGCGACGATGACATTGGGCTCCATCGGCACGCGGGGATTCGGGTCGCGGAAAAAGTAGAGCGTGAAAAGCGCGAACAAGACCCACAGGCCGATGAGCGTCGTGGCGAGGAAGGTGATCACCGAGCCGATGAACACCGCGGCGACGCCCCCGCCGATGGCGATGAACAACACGACGAGCGTCCAGAAGATGAGTTTCCGTCCGGCCTGTCCGGCTTTTCCCGTGTGCTTCATGCGCGGGCATCTTAGCGGTGAACGCGAAGTTGGGAAGGGAAGAAAATCCTGGCGAGCGACGGGCGGTGTTGCACGGTCGCCGGGCAAATTTGCTTTGCGGAACGCGCGAGTCGATTACGATGCGCACGGAATTCGCACTGATTCCGAATGCAAGCCACCCAGAAGAACATCGTCTATTTCGACCTTGAGACGCAGAAGTCCGCCGACGAGGTGGGCGGCTGGAACAACATCCGTGACATGCGCATGAGCGTGGGCGTGACGTACAGCACTGCACGCGGCGGCTACCGGATTTATTCGGAGAAAGAGGTCGAGGAATTGATCGACGAGTTATGGCGCGCCGACCTCGTCGTTGGCTTCAACAACCTGCGCTTCGATTACGAAGTGCTCCACGGCTATCCGACCGTCCGCGATTTGGCCCAGGTGCCGACGCTAGATCTGCTCGTGGCCATTCAGAAAACCGTGTCGCACCGGCTCTCGCTCGACGCGGTCGCAACCGCGACGCTCGGCGTGGAAAAGACCGCTGAGGGGATGCAAGCGATCCGATGGTATCGCGAGGGCAGACTGCTGGAGATTGCGGAGTATTGCTGTTACGACGTAAAGATCACGAAGATGGTCCACGAATTCGCCGTGCAGAACCGGCAGCTGTATTACAAGAACCGCTTCGGAGCGAAGCTGAGCATCCCGCTTTCGTTTTGATCGAGCGGGAGGAAATCCCAAGGGAGTGGTGCCCGCGACAGGACTTGAACCTGTACGATGTTACTCACTAGAACCTGAATCTAGCGCGTCTGCCAATTCCGCCACGCGGGCACACTGACTACCAAAACCTATGCGAAGACCCGCCGTGTCCAGTTGACGCTGTACCAGTGCAACGGCGTGCAAGCCATTCGAACGCCACGCAACGGTGCCGCAGCGCTCGCAACCGAAGGGAGGCGGATTTCGCATCGCGTTCCACGCTACCAGCAGATGCTTGCTGGACGCAAGCACCCAGTGC
>DATDFH010000688.1:0-2978 GCA_036522715.1 Verrucomicrobiia bacterium | reverse complement strand
GGTGTTGGTGGGATCCAGTTGCCCGGAAGCCTGATTGATCGTCACCGTGGGCGCGGTCTTGTCAATCGTGTAGGATTCTCCACCGGTAAATCCGCCGCTGATGGCGTTGCCCGCCGCGTCGGCGATGCCGGTGCCGCTGCTCTTCAAGTCCAAACGAATGGTGCCATTGCCGGTACTGGTGTTCACGGTGACCGTATAGGTCGTTCCACTACCGCTCACAGCCGTGACCGTGGGTGTCCCCGAGAGAGTCTCAGTCAGCGAAAAGTCATTGGTGTCAACTCCGGTGACGGCCTCGCTGAAGGTGACGGTAAATTGCACGCTCGTTCCATTGGTCGGATTCGCACCGACGCGCACGATGGAGGAGACGCTCGGCGGGGTCTTGTCAATCGTGTAGGTCTGGCCGGTGAAATCTCCGTTCCCGGCGCCCGCGCCGCCGAGCGGATTGCCGGCCGTATCGGCGATGGAATCGTCATCCGCGAGGTTCAAAGCAATCGTGCCATCGCCTGAACCTGTGTTCACAGTCACGGTGCGGGAACTGCCGCTGCCCGTGACGCTGGTGATGGACGCGCCGCTCACGCCCCCACCCTGAACCAGGGTGAAGTCGCCCGCATCCACTCCGTTCACGCTCTCACTGAAGGTGACGGTGAAGTTCACGCTCGTCCCGTTCGTTGGGTTGGCCCCCGCGCGGTTGATGGACGAAACGATGGGCGCGGTGACATCGTAGGTGACCGTGTTGTCGCCGGTTGCGGCGGTGTTGGCGTTGTTGACGGCGTCGTGCGCCACGCCCGCGCCGACGGTCGCGATCACCGTCCCGCTGCCGGTCATTCCACTGACCTCAACATTGTAAGTCGTGCCGCTGCCGGTCACAGTGGCGGTCGTGGCCCCCGCCGTGCCCCCCAGCGTCACGTCGCCCGTGGCAAAGTCAGAAACCGATTCGCTGAAGACTACCGTGAAGTTGATGGGGGACGCATTGGTCGGATCCGCTTGCCCAGAAGCCTGGTTGATCGTCACGGTCGGCGCGGTCTTGTCAATGGTGTAAGTCTCCCCGCCGGTGAAGCCGCCGCTGACGGCATTGCCCGCCGTATCCGTAATGACTGCGGCGGTCCTCACGTCCAACCGGAGCGTGCCGCTGCCGGTGCCGGTGTTCACGGTGACGGTGTAAGTGTCCCCGCTGCCGCTGACGCTGCTGACGGAGGTTCCGCTCAGGCCGCTCACCGTGTTCGTAAAGTCCGTCGCATCCACGCCCGTGACGTTTTCACTGAAAGTGACAGTGAACTGCACGCTGGTCCCGTTGGTGGGATTCGCACCTACTCGAACAATGGACAACACCGTCGGCGCCGTCTTGTCAATCGCATAGCTCTGCCCGCTGGTGAAACCGGTAGTGATGGCGTTGCCCGCCGTGTCGGCGATGCCCGTGCCGCTGCTGTTCAAGTCCAGACGAATCGTGCCGTCGCCGGTGCCGGTGTTCACCGTATTCGTGTAAGTCGTGCCACTGCCAGTAACGCTGGTGATCGAAGCGCCGCTCACGCCGCTCGTGGTGAGTGTAAAGTCGCTCGAATCCACTCCGGTGACGCTCTCGCTGAATGTGACCCTGAACCGCACGCTCGTTCCGTTGGTGGGGTTGACACCGATCCGATCAATGGATGAAACCGTCGGCGAGGTGTTGTCCAAGGTGAAGGTGATTGCCGTGGCTAAGGCGACGTTGTTGCTTTTATCAACGCCCCTTGTTTGGACCGTGTAGGTACCTTCGGTCTCGGATGACCAGGTGGGGAGGGTGGCGCTGTTGGTCCAGTTCACCTGGGCGGTGCCGCTCGTCGCCGCGTGGGTGGTTGCCAGGGCATTGCTGGACGACGACCAAGTCGAACCTGTCCAGTAAAAGTTGTCCCCAGGCCGGCGCAGCGTGAACGTCGTGCTATTGGCATTTAGGCCCGCGACGGGGCTGCCGCCGGCGTCGGCCACGGTGCCAGTGAACTGGGTGGGCACGGTGGCGGACGTGTAAGCGTTGCCGTTCGCCGGTGCTGTCACTGTCGTCGTCGGTCCCACAGTGTCCGCGGCGAAAGCTTCCGTCGCACACAGTGAGATGAACCCCAGCGCCAGGAGGTATGAGAGAGACGTTCTTTTCATGTTGGAGTCGGGTTCAAACCGTCATGGAATTGGCGATCCGCTCGTGAGCGGGCCGCTGAAGGACATGGCGCTCGCAGCGCCGCCATCCCCCGGGTAAGTGGCCGCGCGGGCCGTCTTGATTCCGCCCAGCAGCAGTGCCAGGGCGAGCAACAACACTTCAAGGCCAAGCCACATAATTTTCGGTATCCGACTCATTGGCGCGGGTGCAATCGCAGGTTCGCTGCCAAAAACAGGATTGGAACGATTCTCTTGGTTTTCCAGACTGGCCCGAGAGATACAATTCATGCGCTTCATTATCTTATTTGGGATGGTCATCCTGGCCTCCCTTGAGGCACGTTCGACCGTCACAGCTTTTAGAGTCATTCGCTCAGCCCAGCAAGCATTATTTCCTGGGCGCGTTTTCTGGCCGCCCGGATTCTAATACATCGGCGATAATCCTAATGGACGCCGGCGGGCTGACAACACGAGCGATTTCCGATTTCACTCCGGGGAAAACCCCCGTGCGGCTGGGACCATCCCCGGGAAACTGAGTACGAAAAATCCGTACGCTGCCGGCGAGGAACCGCCGCGACCTTGGTCGCGGCTTAGGGGAGAGTTTCGATCAAGGCGAGTTCCTCGCGCCGGAGCGATTCACGCGGCAGGGGGCCGGCGATTTTCACGGCGTCGGTCTTCCGGCCGTTCGCAGCGAGTACGGCGGCGAAGATAGCGCGATGGGCGGGCAGCGCGCGGGGCCATTCGTATTCGCGACCGTCGTAAACCTTCAGCGCGGCCGTGGCCTCACCTTGTTTCAACAACACCAGCGCGAGCGTCGTGCGATGCGCGAGGCTATCGGGGAATTGTTTTACCAGGTCTTC
>DATDFH010000687.1:0-4010 GCA_036522715.1 Verrucomicrobiia bacterium | reverse complement strand
CAGCCGGACACACGGATTCAGGAAGTCGCCCTCGGCAGCGGGCGCACGGTGCCGGGCTTTTATCAATGGCTGCATCGCATGAGAAAGCTGCTGCTGGACTGCATCCGCCGCGCGCTGGCGCAGGAGGCGGCGTCATGAATTCACACGACGAACTGGAAGCGCTCATCCACCGCTACCTCGACGGCACGATCAACGCGGAGGAAATGACGCGGCTCAACGGGCGACTGCGGGCCGACGCGGAAGCGCGCTCTGAGTTTGCGGAATTGGTGAATCTCGACTCCGCCATTGCCGCGGTGGCGGCGGGTTGGGTGCCGGAGAAGGCAGGGCCGCACCACACGACCACGCCGCTCAGAAGGTTCATCGCATTCCCCGCCGCCGCGCGCTGGCTCGCCACGGCGGCGTGCCTGGTGCTTGCGGCTTTCGGGGCGTGGTCGCTGGTGACGCGGCAGCCTTACGCGACGGTGGCGAGCGGCGTCGAGTCGCTGGCCAAAGGTGCGACGCTCCGCAGCGGCGTGCAGGAACTCAAAGCCGGCACCGTCGAGTTCATCACCGCGCGCGGTGTCCGGGTTGTCATCGAAGCGCCGGCCGCGTTTCAGTTCGAGTCCGCCCAACGGTTGCGGCTCCTGCGCGGTCGCGTCGCAGCGGATGTGCCGCCAGCAGCGAAAGGTTTCACCGTGATCACGCCGACGGGCAAGGCGGTCGATCTGGGCACGAAGTTCGGCGTGGATGTGCCGCCCTATGGCGAGGCGGAGATCCATGTGTTCCAGGGCGAGGTCATCGCGCAATCCACCGGCGGCGGCAGGCGTCAGAGCCTGCGCGGGGGCGAGGCGTTCGCGCTGCAATCCGGCGCCGGCACCACGCGCGAGTTGCGTTCCTCCGCGTTCATCCGGCCCGACGAAGTGGCGTCGCTCCACGCGGCGCTCGCGTCGGGTCAGCGCGCGCGTTCGGACGCGATGCTTGCGGAGTTGCGGCGCGATCCGGCGCTCATCGGGTTGCTCGATTTTGAAACCGCCGATCTCCCGCCCGGCAGCTATCGCATGGCGCAGGGGCGCTGGCCCGGCTCGCGCGCGCCGGAGTTCGTCAATGTCGGCGACCACATGAAGCTCGATGCCGGCGGCGACCGCGAATGGCCCCAACTCACACTCGCCGCGTGGGTGCGGCTGGACCGGCTCGGCGCGCCTTACCAGTCACTGGTTCACACCGATGGCTGGAGCCGCAACAATCCCGGCCAGGTCCACTGGATGGTCACGCGCCAGACCACGATGCGCCTCGCGCTCTCCGGCAACACGCTCGCCGCCGGTGCTGACGAACGCGATGGCTACCCCGACTCCCGCACGCCCGTGTTGCCGGAGCAGGGACACTGGGTGCATCTCGCCACGGTCTATGATTCGACCCGGCGCACCGTACGATTTTATCTGAACGGCCAGTTCGACAAGGAAACACAGCAGGCCACCGCGCACCCCGCCCGCCTCGGCCCCGCGCAAATCGGCAACTGGGACCGCAGCGACCGCAAGCTCAGCGGACGCATCGACGAACTCCTGCTCCTCGGTCGTGCGATGAGCGACGACGAAGTGCGGGCGCTGTTCGCGGCGGGCAATCCGTATCGCTGATTCATGAAAATCATCCTCCCATCGCTCCTCTGGCTTGCCGCCGCAAATTGTGTGGTTGCCGCGCCGGTGGACTTCGTGCGCGATGTGCGCCCGATTTTTGAAAAGCACTGCTACGAATGTCACGGGGAGAAGAAGCAGAAGTCGGGGCTGCGGCTGGACGTGAAAGCTCTAGCACTGAAGGGTGGCGATGAGCACGCGCCAGACATCATCGCGGGCAAGGCCAAAGAGAGTCCGCTGATCAAGATGGTGACGAGTGAGGACAAGGACGAGCGGATGCCGCCGAAGGGCGAGCGATTGGCGGACGCGCAGATCGCGACGCTGACGGCGTGGATCGATCAAGGCGCCGTGTGGCCCGATGGTGTCGATCTCGTAAAGCTCGCCGACAAGCGCGATCACTGGTCATTCAAGCCGGTGACGAATCCCGCGCCACCGGAGACGAAGGACAAGGCGTGGTCGCGGAATGACGTGGATCGTTTCATCCTCGCACGATTGCAGAAGGAAGGCCTTCAGCCCGCATCAGAGGCGGATCGCGTATCGTGGCTGCGGCGCGTGTCGCTCGATCTCATCGGCCTGCCACCGACGCCGGAGCAAGTGGATGCCTTTGTCAAAGACACGCGCGCCGATGCCCACAAGCGCGTGGTGGATGATCTGTTGAAATCGCCCCGTTATGGTGAGCGCTGGGCGCAGCACTGGCTCGACGTGGTGCGTTACGCGGACACGCACGGCTTCGAGGTGAACACCGAGCGACCCAACGCGTGGCCGTATCGCGATTACGTGATCCGCGCGTTCAACAACGACACGCCGTATGATCGCTTCGTCCGCGAGCAGATCGTCGGCGATGCGCTCGGCGAGGATACGGCAACGGGCTTCCTCATCACGGCGTCGGTGCTGCTGTCGGGACAGATCGGAAAGGACGAGCCGTCGAAGCGCCTCGCGCGGCAGGACTCGCTCGATGAGATCGTGATGAACATCGGGCAGACGTTCCTCGGCCTCAGCGTCGGCTGCGCGCGCTGTCACGATCACAAGTTCGATCCCATCTCGCAGCGCGATTACTACGCGATGCAGGCGTTCGTCGCCGGTGTGGAGTATCAGGACCGCGAGTTGCGCACGCCCGAGGCCGATGCCCTGCGGCTGGAGGCCAAAAAGCTGAAAACGCAGCTTGAGAAGATCGATCAACAACTCGCGCGCTTTGTGCCGCTGGCGAAAGCCGGGGCCGAGCGTCCGGCGGTGAACGCGCGCATGAACACGGATCGTTTCGCGCCGACTAAGGCGAAACGCGTGCGCTTCACAATCAAGGAAACCAACAACCGCGAGCCGTGCATCGATGAGTTGGAGGTCTTCGACATGTCGGGCCGCAACGTCGCGCTCGCCAGCGCAGGCACCACCGTCACGTCTTCCGGCGACACGATCGTCGCCGACCGTCACGAGCTGCGGCACATCAACGACGGGCAATACGGCAACTCGCGCAGTTGGATGTCGAACGAGAAAGGCAAGGGCTGGGTCGTGCTGGAGTTCACCGCGGAACACACGATTGATCGCGTCGTGTGGGGCCGCGATCGCGACGGCAAATTCACTGACCGTCTGGCCACGGATTATCTCATCGAAGTCGCCGACGCTTCGGGCGAATGGCGCGCCGTTGCCGATGCGACGGATCGCGCAACGACAACGGTGAGCAAGAGCAAGAAGACCAAGCCGCCCGCCTTCTCCACCAAAGGCCTCACGAAGGACGAAGCGAAGGAAGCGACGGCTTTGATGAAGGAAAAGACGACGCTGGAGGCCAGGGTGAAGGCTGCGGAGAACGGGCAGAAAGCCTTCGCCGGCACGTTCCGCACGCCCGACGAAATTCATCTGCTGAATCGCGGTGATCCCGAGCAGCCGAAAGACGAAGTCGTCCCCGCCGTGCTCAGCGCGCTTGGCGCGGTGAAACTTTCGAAGGACACTGCCGAACAGGAACGGCGTAAGTCGCTCGCCGACTGGATCGCCAGTCCGCAGAACCCGCTCACCGCGCGCGTGATGGTGAACCGCATCTGGCAGGGCCACTTCGGCACCGGGCTTGTCGAAACGCCGAGCGACTTCGGCCGCAACGGAACAAAACCGTCGCATCCCGAATTGCTCGACTGGCTCGCGTCGGAGTTCATCCGCTCCGGCTGGTCGGCGAAGCAGATGCACAGACTCATCGTGCTCTCCGCCACCTATCGCCAGTCCACTCGGCACAACGCGGTCGCAGCCGAGAAGGACGCCGATGTGCGTCTGCTCTGGCGTTTTCCCTCGCGCCGTCTCGAAGCGGAAACCATTCGCGACTCGATGCTCGCCGTGAGCGGCCGCCTCAATCTCAAAATGTATGGACGCGGCTTCAACCTCTTTGACAAGCGTGGCGGCCTCAGTGGCTTCACTCCCGTT
>DATDFH010000686.1:0-5129 GCA_036522715.1 Verrucomicrobiia bacterium | reverse complement strand
CGGCGTGCGGCTCGCCGAGGCGATCCATGATCGGCCCGGCGGAAAAAATCAGCGCGGCCGCCAGTGTGACGAGGACGACAGTGGCGGCCACTGCGTCGGAGACGAAGGGGCGGTTGAGGAAATAGTTGCTCAAGCCTCCCGTGCCGTAGGCGAGCACCAGCGCGCCGAGGAAAAGCCCCAATGAGCGGAAGTCCGGATCACCGTAGGCATCGAACGCCATGCGGCTGGCGATCAGGGCGGCGATGGTGTTGACGTAGGTGAGGACGGCCAGCGCGCCGGCCACGCCGGTGAATTTGGCAAGGAGAAATTGCGCACGCCCGACCGGCTTGGAGAGCACGGCCAGCGCGGTGCCCGAGCGGATTTCATGCGCCACCGAGGCCGACGCGCTGATCACCGCGCCGAACAGGCCGGCAAGCAGCGTGACGGCCAGCACGCTGTCCTTGACCATCTTGGGTTCGTCGCCCAGGCCGAAGAAGGGCATGGCGGCGAGCACGACGCTGAAGGACGCCGAGGCGCTCATCAGCAGCAGGAACACCGGCTGGCGCACCAGTTCGAGGAAGGCGTTGCTGGCGATGGTGAGGAAACGGCCCATGCGGTTGAATGGCGCACAGGTTAGGGGCGAAGGCGGGCATTGCAAACCGTTTCGCCGGCTCCGCCAGCCGTAGCGCAGGCTGGTTCTGTCGTCCGGCAGAATGGTTCTGCGCTGCCCCGCGGTCGTTCTGTTCTGCCCCAGGCTCATTCTGTCGTGCGACAAAACCGTTCTGTTCCGCCGCAGGTTGGTTCCGTCGTGCGGCAAAACCGTTCTGTTCTGCCCCCGGGTCGTTCTGTCGTCCTGCAGAACCGTCCTGTTCTGCCCCAAGGTCGCTCTGTCGCACGACAGAACCATTCTGTTCTTCATCAGAATCGTTCTGCACCGGCGCAGAACCATTCTGTTCTGCCCCAAGATGGTTCTGTCGCGCGACAAAACCTCCCTGCGGCACCGCAGAACGAGCCTGCCAAGGGGCAAAACTCCTCGGAATGGGGGTTGGGAGGCCGAATTCGACGTTTCGGCCGCCCGGACGGGGCTGCAAACCCCACGGGAGGAGCGCAGACCGGACGGTGCCCAGCGCGCGCCCGGCGAAGTGACCAATCAACAACTTGCCGATGCGGTGGCGGGCACGGGCAGGAACTCGAACGGCGTCGCGCCGCCCGGCATCACCATCAGAGATCCCCCGACGCAGGGCGAAATGCAGCAGGCGGTCGACGAGCTTGATGAGTTGATCACGGCGCAGAGGAGGTGAAGGAGGGAAAGGCGATGCAGGCGGTGTGGAGGAAGGTGCTGCGACACGCTTCTACGTCTAGCGGCTCCAGCCCGGTGTTAGGCGCCGCTTTCACTTTCATTTAGGATTCGTCCCGTTTCCATGTCCTTGATGGGGGGCAATGCAGCACCCCGGACAATGGCGTCACCGGCCGCCTGTAGAATAGCAAAGTTTTCCCTAATCTCGTTTGTCGGCACACTGCCGTGAAGCAAATCTGCATGAAGGTGCGCGGCGTGAAAGGCTTTCAAAAACGCCTCGCGGCTTTCGGGGTCGAGATAGAGACAATTCTTGTTCCACCAATTTTGACATTCCATCACGACCTCGCCGACTTCCTTTTGATGGACACTAAAGAAGAGCTTGCGCCACAGCGTGTATGCCTGCTGATGGGCTTCGAGGCGGCGGTCTAGCGCCGCCATGCGGAATTGATGTTCGCGACTTGTCTGTTCCAATGCCTTCCTGTTCTCGTGAGCTAAGTTTTCGAGTCGCTCGGCGTGCTGGGTACGAACTCGCTCGACGAGTTCAGTCAGTTCGCTCAAGTCCTCTTTGGTCGCAAGATTCTCGCCCTTTTTGCGGAGATAGGTGCCGAGGAACGCCCCTGCCCCGGGTACTGCAAGGAGCAGCAAATAGATCCACCACGGGAAAGCTTGAGTATCACGCAACGACTCTTGGATAATTTTGACTGTGTTCGAGTCCAACGTGCGCGAGAGTTTAAGGGGCCTGTTAGTTGGGTGAGCGACAGTTTGAGGTTGAAATTGTCGCCATGTCGTTCTGACGCGGAGCGTCCGGCTGCCCTCACCGCCTGTCAAGCCATCAACCCACCGGCCAACACTTCGTTTGCCGCCGTCGCCACAGGGCAAATATTCTCGCCAGGAATCCGCCGGTGATTTACAAGCTCAGTCCGTGGACGGGGAACCAGAACCCAGTTCGACGCCGACACCGACCGGCGCGCCCGAGCCATCGGCGGGCTTCGTGGCCGAGCAGCGCGTGGGCTGCGGGCGTTACGCGGCTCAGAAATACCGCACGAAGGACTTGGCCTTGAGCTTCTCGATGTATTTCTTCTGCAGCCGCGTGCGTTCCTTGGTCAGCAACTCGCGCTCGATGAGGTCGCGCACTTCGGAAAGCGGCTGGATGTGCGCGGTGCTGACCTGCTCGGCCAGCACCAGGTAGCAGGTGTCGGGCGTCTCGATGATTTCGCTCAACTCGCCGGCCTTGAGTTTGAAGGCCACGTCGGCAATCTCCGCGCGCAGGCCCGAACGTTCCTCCCACGAGCGCTCACCGCCCTGACCGCGATAGGAATCCTCGGAATAGAGCGAGGCCATTTCGGCGAAGGACGTGCCTTCCTTGATCTTGCCGCGAATTTCCTCGAGCAGTTTCTTTGCGCTGCCGGGGAGGGCGGGCTTCTGGGTGATGGCGATGATGCGCAATTTGACGCGATCGGGCGCCTGGAACTTGTCCTTGTTCTCGACGTAGTAGCTCTCGATTTTTTGGGGCGAGATGATGATCTGTTGCGAGCCGGCGTTTTTGGCGCGCAGGATGTTGACGATGAAATCGTCGCGGATCTGGTTGCGGAATGCCTCGAGCGTCATGCCTTCGGAATGGAGTGATTGGGCAAGCTTCAAGCGGTCGCCATAACGCTCCTTGATGCGATCGTTGACCTCTTCTTCGAGGATTTTCTCGGGCAGGTTGAAGCCGCCGGTCTTCCAGTCGCCGAGGATGAGCTGGCGCTCGACCAACTGCTCGGTGCCGTCCTGGAAGGCCTTGTCGAGCTGTTCATCGAGCTGCTTGCGGTCGCGGGAGTAGGTGCGCCGGAGAACCTCGACGGCCGGCGCGATGAATTGCTCGATGTCGGAGTAGGTGACGATGGCGTCGTTGACGATCACCGCGATGGCGTTCGCGATGCGCGAGCGGTCGGAGACGGATTGCGCGGGCGCAATAGCCGGCAGGGCGAGCGCGAGTGTGACGATGGCGAACAGGATTCTCATGTAACAGCGGGGAAAGTAGGAAGAACGGGGGTGAGTGCCAAGCTGCAAGTTGTAGCCGGCAACTGCCCGGGTCACCCTTCCATGATTGCGACGGCGGCGGCGTAATTCTCCGTGTGGCTGAGGCTCAGGTGAAACCGCTGCCCGCCGCGGGCGGCGAGAAGCTTGAGGCCGTCGTCGTGGAGGATCACAAACGGCTCACCGGAGTCCTTGCGGCCGACCTCGATGTTCTGCCAGCCGAGTTGCGCGCCGATGCCGGTGCCGAAGGCTTTGGACACGGCTTCCTTGGCAGCGAAGCGCGCGGCCAGAAACGGCGCCGGGTTCTTGTGGGTGAGGCAGTACGCGGTTTCCGCCGGCCGGAGGATGCGCTTGAGGAAACGCTCGCCGAACTTTTCGTATGACGCCGCCACGCGCGCCACTTCGATGATGTCGATGCCGGTGCCAAGAATCATGTGCGTCCGTGAAGCGGTCTCTGGTTGCGGATTACTCCCTATTCCCTACGCGCCGTAACGAGCAAGGCGTAATGGGTAACAGGATGTTCATCCCGGATATTTCGCCATCAACGCCAGCATCTCCTTCACCGCCTGTGCCAGGCCGACGAAGACCGCGCGGCTGACGATGCTGTGGCCGATGTTCAACTCGACCAGATGCGGCACGAGGTGGAGCAGGGGAAGGTTCTGATAGTTCAACCCGTGCCCGGCATTGACGCGCAGGCCGAGGGCGTGCGCCTTCCGCGCGCCGGCGATGAGGCGTTCCAATTCCTCATTGCGCTCGCGCTTGTTGTGGAATGCTTCGGCGAACGCGCCGGTGTGCAGCTCGATGAACTGTGCGCCGATTTTCGCCGCGGCGTTGATCTGCCGCGGGTCGGGCGCAATGAACAGGCTCACCTCGATGCCGGCGTCGTTCATCTTCTTGCGCAACTCGGTCAAGGCCTTGCGCTGGCGCACGGCGTTGAGGCCGCCCTCAGTGGTGACTTCCTGCCGGCGCTCGGGAACGACGCAGACGATGTCGGGCTTGAGCTTGAGCGCGATGGCGACAATCTCGGGCACGTTGGCGAGTTCGAGGTTGAGCCGCGTCTGGACGACTTCGCGCAACCGCCACACGTCGTGGTCCTGGATGTGGCGGCGATCCTCGCGCAAGTGGGCGGTGATGCCGTGCGCGCCCGCGGCCTCGCACGCCATCGCGGCTTCGACGGGGTTCGGCTCGCCGCGCGGCCGTCCGCGGTAACGCGCCTGCCGCAAGGTGGCCACGTGGTCGATGTTGACGCCGAGTTTGAGCATCACCGGAAGCTACGGGGCCGGCGTCATTTTGCGAACGCGAGGCACAGGTTGCGGTGGTGGCGGGCCTGAGATGAATTCATCGAGCTGACGCGAGAGTACGATGAGTTCGATCGCGGTAAAGCCGAGGTGGGATTTGCGCACGAAGGTCAGTTCGCGCGGGCCGCGTTGCGAGATTTCCGTGACGGCGTTTCCGAGCTGCGGACCGACGGCGTCGAGCCACCTGACCTCGGCGATGGGTTTTTCGAGTGCGGGCATGAACGTCACCAGCGCCCACAACTGCCAGAGCTGGCGCCATTGCTGGAGGCGCGCCTCGGTGATCTCCCAGTCGTAATAGACGAGGTTGGTCCGCGCGAGCCGGTCGAGCAATTCGGTGGGCAGCGGCTGGCCGGTGTTGCGCGGCGGGAACAGACCGCCGAAGAGCAACTCGCTCCCGTCCGGCGCACTGGCGGCGCGCAGGAACGGCACCACGATGGGCAAGCCGGCCCAGATGAGATCGGAGTGATTGGTGGCCCAGCGAATCTGGCCAAGGGCGCTGCTTTGCATGTTCGTGCCGAGTGCAGCGGGCAGGCGAC
>DATDFH010000685.1:0-14630 GCA_036522715.1 Verrucomicrobiia bacterium | reverse complement strand
ACGGAGTCTTGCGCGCGCCACCCGGCTTGGAGCGCCCGCCGTTTGAGATCACGTTCGAAACTCCACAACGCGTGCCGGTGGACCGGCAGGTCGAGGCGTTCAACGCCGCGCTGCAAACCATCCTCGTCGAGTATCGCGGCTTCATGGCGATGGCACAGAACATCTGAACTGAGTCCGCCGCCGCGCCGGAAGGGTTTGCGGCCGGTCGGGTCCCCGATACACTCCGCTCTCACGAATGGCCGCACGGAAATTCAACGCCTTGCCGGGGTTCGGTCTGACGATGGGCTTCACGCTCTTCTACCTGAGCGTGATTGTGATCATTCCGCTGGGAGGAATCGTCCTCCGCACGTTCGGAATTTCGTGGAGCCAGTTCTGGGAGCTCGCCACAACGGATCGCGCGCTGGCCGCCTACAGACTGACCTTCACCGCGTCGCTGCTGGCTGCGCTCGCCAACGCCGTGTTCGGCACGTTGCTCGCGTGGGTGCTCACACGTTACGAATTTCCAGGGCGGCGGTTCATCGACGCGATGGTGGATTTTCCGTTCGCGCTCCCGACGGCAGTGGCGGGGCTGACGCTGGCAAATCTCTTTGCGGCCAACGGCTGGCTTGGGCAGTTCCTCGTACCGCTCGGCATCAAGGGCGCGTTCACGCCGCTGGGAGTGGTGATCGCGCTGACGTTTGTCGGGATGCCGTTTGTGGTGCGCACGCTCCAGCCGGTGCTGGAGAATTTTGAGCGCGAGGTCGAGGAAGCCGCGGCGACGCTCGGCGCCGGGCGGCTGCGGACGTTTGTCCGGGTGATCGCGCCAGCCTTGATGCCGCCGGTGATCACCGGATTCTCGCTGGCCTTCGCAAGAGCCATCGGCGAATACGGCTCGATCGTGTTCATCTCGGGCAACCTGCCGTTCAAGACCGAGATCGCGCCGTATCTAATCGTGATGCGGCTGGAGGAATACGATTACGCCGGGGCGATGGCGCTCGCCGTCGTGCTGCTGATTTTTTCCTTCGTCCTCCTCGCGATCATCAACGTGCTCGAACAGTGGGCCGGCCGCTTCATGAAATAACATGGCCGGCATCGTCACCAAACGTCGCAATCCCGCTCACGCGCAGTCGCAGCGCAGCACCGAGGAATCGCCGGTGGCGAAGTGGACGCTCATCAGCATCGCGCTGGCATTCTGCCTCGTGTTCCTGTTCTTGCCGCTGGTCAACGTGTTCGCGCAGGCGTTCGCGAAGGGCTGGAGCCATTATTGGCAGGCGCTCCAGCATCCCGATTCGTGGGCCGCCATCAAACTCACGCTGCTCGTCGCGGCGATCACCGTGCCGTTGAATGTGCTGTTCGGACTCGCGGCGGCGTGGGCGATCGCAAAGTTCGAGTTCCGCGGCAAGTCAATGCTGATCACGCTCATCGATCTGCCGTTCTCGGTTTCGCCGGTCGTGGCGGGCTTGATGTTCGTCGTGTTGTTCGGCCTGCAAGGGTTTTTCGGTGAATGGCTCCGAGACCACGACCTGAAAATCATTTTCGCCGTGCCGGGCATCACGCTGGCGACGATTTTCGTCACGTTTCCGTTCGTCGCGCGCGAGTTGATTCCCGTGATGCAGGCGACCGGCACCGACCAGGAGCAGGCGGCGTTGACCCTCGGCGCGAATGGCTGGCAGACCTTCTGGCACGTCACACTGCCGTCGGTGAAATGGGGCCTCATCTACGGCATCATCCTTTGCAACGCGCGCGCAATGGGTGAATTCGGCGCGGTGTCGGTCGTCAGCGGCCACATCACGGGCCAGACCGACACGATGCCGTTGCGCGTGGAGAAACTTTACAACGAGTATCAAGGCCCGGCGGCCTTCGCGGTGGCGAGCCTGCTGGCGCTGCTCGCGCTGGTGACGCTCGGCATCAAGACGTTTCTCGAATGGAAACAGGCGCGGGAGTATGCGCAGGCGCAGCAGGCGACCGTGCCGGCGTCGGAACGCGACACGGACTTTGTGGCGCGGATGAATCTCGAATGAGCATCGAACTTAAAAGCGTCACCAAGAAATTCGGTGAAGTCGCGGCCGTGTCGCGCGTGAGCTTTTCTGTGAAGGAAGGCGAACTCGTCGGCTTGCTCGGTCCCAGCGGCGGCGGCAAGACGACCGTGTTGCGCATGATTGCCGGCCTGGAGATGCCCACCGAGGGCGACGTGCTCATCCGCGGCCAGCGCGTGAACGATCTCTCCGTTCAACAGCGCAACATCGGATTCGTGTTCCAGAGCTACGCGCTGTTCAAGACGATGAACGTCTTCAAGAATATCGCGTTCGGCCTGGGCATCAAGAAATGGAAGAAGGCCGACATCAACGCGCGCGTGATGGAGTTGCTGAAACTCTTCGGCCTGGAGGGGCTGGAAAAGCGTTACCCGCACCAGCTTTCCGGCGGCCAGCGCCAGCGCGTCGCCATTGCCCGCGCGCTCGCCTCCAAGCCGAGCGTGTTGCTGCTCGATGAACCCTTCGGCGCCGTGGACGCGAAGATCCGCCAGGAATTGCGCGAATGGCTGGTCACGCTTCACCACGATCTGAACGTGACGACGATCTTCGTCACCCACGACCAGGAGGAGGCGATGGAGGTGAGCAACCGCATCGTAATCTTCTCGCGCGGCCGGCTCGAACAGGTGGGCACGCCGCGCGAAGTCTATGAACTGCCGGCGAACGAATTCGTCGCCCGCTTCGTCGGCGTTATGAACGTGCTGGACACCGAGGTGCGCAAAGGCGTCGCGCGCGCCAACGAACTGGAGTTCCCCGCGCCCGGCCACCCGGATGGCACGCGCCTGCGGATTGGTTTTCGCCCCTACGCAGTTCAGGTTTCACCAGACCTTTCACTGCTGCCGCATCGCGCCACGCTGCGGCACACGTTTTTTCTCGGCATCCTCCTGCGGCTCGAATTCGAACTCCCGTCGGGCCTGGTGTTCCGCTCGCGCATGACCAAGGAGGAATATGCGAATCTCGGCCTCGCCGACGGCCGGGAGGTTTCCTTTCAAATCAAAAGCTACCGCGTGCTCGGCCGTGAAGGCGAAGGCCTGCCGCCGGAACTGGCGGCGCAACACACTGCGCAGCCGACCATCGCGGAGGGCATTTAGCGCGCCGCTGTTGACGGATGTCTGGCGGTTGGGCAGGCTTCGCGACCTTCCGAAATGGAAACGCACGCGCGCAGCCTCGTAAAGGCAGTCAGCTACCGCTGCTTCTCCTCGCTTATTGTGACTTCGAGCATCGTCTATGTGTTCACCGGGCAGTGGCAGCTCTCCCTCGGCATCGGTGTCGCCGAATTGGTGGTCAAAGTCTTCACCTATTTTCTGCACGAGCGCGTCTGGACGTTGATTCCGTATGGGCGCGAGCGTCACCCGCTGGCGATGTTCGAGCTCAAGAAGCCGTTGAGCGAAGCGGATGAGAAGGTCGTGCGAGAGAAGCTCAAGGACATGGGCTATCTCGGCGAGAATATTTAGGAAAGGCGGCCGTTTCGATTTTGCGGAATGAGCGTTCGAGCCGGGATGAATACGGCGCGTCGATTTCAGCGTAGCCTCCCTTTTGCGCACCCCGTCCTCGGCGCGGGAAATCCGGCGTGACGGGCGTGCGCCCGTGGGGCTAAAAATGGTTGAATATCGCTGCGCCCGTGGCCGTTAGTTACGGTGAACGAACCAGAATTTTATGGATCCAAAACAACATCGTCCCAGCGCGATTGACCTCTGCTTCAATCGCCGCCAGTTCCTCAACCGCTTCGGCATGGGCTTCGGCGCCCTGAGCCTCGCCAGCCTGATGCCCGAACTCAGCGCGCGCGCCGCCCTCGGCGCCCGCAGCCTCAACCCGCTCGCGCCGCGCGAACCGCATTTCCCCTGCAAGGCCAAGCGCGTCATCCACATTTTCTGTCAGGGCGGGCCCTCGCACCTCGACACGTGGGACCCCAAGCCCGGCATCGCCAAATACGAAGGCAAGGAAGTCTCCGAAGTCGGTGGCATTCCCCTGCCCTCGCCCTTCAAGTTCACCAAGATGGGCAAGAGCGGCGTCGAAGTGAGCGAAGTTTTCTCCAAGATCGGCGAGCACATCGACGACATCGCCGTCATCCGCTCGATGACGACCGACATCCCGTCGCACGAGTTCGCCACGATGATGATGACCACCGGCTCGGGCCGCCTGGTGAAGCCTTCGATGGGTTCGTGGGTGCTCTACGGCCTCGGCTCGGTGAACGAAAACCTCCCCGGATTCATCGCCCTCAACGGCGGCTTGGGCGGCGCGGCCAACTGGCGCTCGGCCTTCCTGCCCGGCGCGTTTCAGGGCACGCTCATCAGCAACGTCAACACCTCCCCCGACAAGATCATCGAGAACATCAAGAGCTACTACGCCTCGCAGCCGCAGCAGCGCGAGCAACTCGACCTGCTCAAGGCGTTCAACGAACTGCACGCGCAGAAGTCGGGCAACGAGGCCGCGCTCGAAGCGCGCATCCAGTCCTTTGAACTCGCGTTCAAGATGCAGACCGAGGCGATGGACGCGTTCGATCTCTCGAAGGAACCGCAGAGCGTCCGTGAGATGTACGGCACCGAGGGCGCCGGTCGCGACATGCTCGTCGCCCGCCGCCTCGTCGAGAAGGGCGTCCGCTTCGTCCAGGTGTGGAACAACGGCTGGGACCATCACACCAATCTCGAATCCAATATGCGTCAGCGCGCCGGCGCGATCGACCAGCCGATTGCGGCGTTGCTCGCCGACCTCAAGCAGCGCGGGATGCTCGAAGACACGCTCGTCGTCTGGGGCGGCGAATTCGGCCGCACGCCGCGCCATGACAAGCAGGCGCGTGGCGAGCCGGGCCGCGATCATCACAGCCGCGCGTTCGTCTCGTGGATGGCTGGCGGCGGCGTCAAGGGCGGCCAGGCTTACGGCCAGACCGACGAGTTCGGCTACAACGTCGTGGAAAACAAGGTCCACAACCACGACCTGCACGCGACGATCCTGCACCTGCTCGGTTTCGATCACGAGAAGCTGACCTACCGTTACAACGGTCGCGACTTCCGCCTGACGGACGTTTACGGCCAAGTGGTGAAGCAGCTCGTTGCCTGAGCATGGCCGCGGTTGGGAATTGAATTATCGCTGGCCCCGATGACCTCGGGGCCAGCTTGCCGTATTGAAGCGTATGAAAAGAATCATTGGCAGCATCACTGGATTGAGTCTCCTCGCCCTCGCGTCCGCGGTTTTCGCCGCGGCGATCAAGCTGGAGCCGGATCAGATCGAATTTTTCGAGAAGAAGGTCCGCCCCGTGTTGGTCGAGCATTGCTACAAGTGCCACAGCTCACAGCCCGACGCGAAAATCAAAGCCGACCTCGCGCTCGACTCGCGCGAGGCCACCCTCAAGGGCGGCGAGTCCGGCCCGGCGGTGGTGCCCGGCAAGCCCGACAAATCCCTCTTGATCAAGGCGATCAAGCATCTCGACGCCGACATGGCGATGCCGCCGAAGACGAACAAGCTCTCCGATGAGATCATCGCCAACCTCGAACAATGGGTCCGTATGGGCGCGCCCGACCCGCGTGAGGCCACCGACCGCAAAGTCGGCAAGGTCGATTTCGAAAAGGCGAAAGAGCATTGGGCCTTCAAGCCGGTGAGCAAACCCACCGTGCCGAAGGTCGCCGACAAGCAGGGCTTTGTTCAGTCGCCGATTGATTCGTTCGTCCTCGCGAAGCTCACCGAAAAGGGACTCGCGCCCTCGTCAAAGGCCGACAAACGCACGTTGCTCCGCCGTGTCAGCTACGACCTCACCGGCCTCCCTCCCACGCCGGAGGAGATTGACGCGTTCCTCAAGGACAACTCGAAGGACGCCTACGTGAAGGCCGTTGACCGCCTGCTCAACTCGCAACATTTCGGCGAGCATTGGGGCCGGCTCTGGCTCGACATCGCGCGCTACGCCGACACCACCGGCGACCGCCAGAACGGCGGCCGGCGCAATCCGCTGCTGCCTTACGCGTGGACCTATCGCGACTACGTCATCCAGTCCTTCAACCAGGACCTGCCCTACGACAAGTTCATCGTCCAGCAGATCGCGGCGGACAAGCTGCCCGAGTCCGCGCAGGACAAGAGCGTGTTGCGCGCGCTCGGTTTCATCACCGTGGGCAAGACCTTCATGGGAAATGAAAACGAGATGATCGACGACCGCATCGACGTCATCTGCAAAGGCCTGATGGGATTCACGGTTTCGTGCGCGCGCTGCCACGACCACAAGTTCGACCCCGTCACGCAAAAGGATTATTACGGCCTGCACGGCGTCTTTGCCTCCTCACGCACGCCGGGCGAATTCCCGCTCGTCACCGAGCCGAAGAAGACGCCGGAGTATGAGGACTTCCTCGCGAAGGTCGCCGAGGTGGAGAAGCAGGTCGAAGCGTACCACGACGGCGAGAATTCCCGCATCCGCGGCGGGATGCTCGATCGCGCAGGCGACTATCTGATCGCCGTGAATGACGCCATCACCTCCGGCGCGGCCAAGGGTGGCAACGTCCGCAACGTCGCCCGCAAATACAAACTCGAAGCCGCCATCTTTGAACTCTGGCTCGACACCGTCCGCGCCAACTCCAAGGGCAAGACCCATCCCGTGATGGCGCCGTGGGTCGCCTACGCGGCGATTCCCGAGAAGGAATTCGCGAAGCAATCAAAGGCCGTCACGGCGTCACTCGGCAAGGACAAGCCCGCGAGCGCCGTTTTCGTGAAGGAGTTTCAGCAGAAGCCGCCCGCGTCGCTTAAGGAAGTGGCAGCGGTTTACACGCGCGTCATCGGCGAACTGCAGAAAGCCGTCGGGGCGAAGCCATTCGAATACAGGGGCGGCAAGACCCGCGACCGTAAGCCCGTGGGTGAGACCAAGCTCGCAGATGAGCGCCTGGAGGAACTGCGCGTCGCGTTCTTCGATGACGACAAGAGCTGTGTTTCGCTCGGTGAGCGCGAGATGAGCAAGCTGCTGGGCGTCCAGTTCCGCAACGGCGAAAACGCCATCCGCTCCACGCGATACGCGCTGGAGATGAGCCATCCCGGTTCGCCTGCGCGAGCGATGATTCTCGAGGATGCCGGCAAGGGCCGTGACTCGCGCGTGATGATTCGCGGTGAGGCGCGCAACCTTGGCGACGTCGCCCCGCGGCAGTTCATCCAGATCCTCGCCGGCCCGAACCGCGAGCAGTTTAAGGATGGCTCTGGCCGCCTTGAAATGGCCCGCTCGATCGCCACGCGCGACAACCCGCTCACTTCGCGTGTCTGGGCGAACCGCGTGTGGAAGAATCTTTTCGGCGAAGCTATCGTGCGCACCCCGAGCGATTTTGGTGTCCGCTCCGATTCGCCAACGCATCCGGAGATGCTCGATTACCTCGCGGATTACCTGATGGACAACGGCTGGAGCACCAAGAAGCTCATTCGCGCGATCCTGCTCTCCTCGACCTACCAGCAGGACAGTAAGACCAAGGACAAGGCGATGCAGATCGACCCGACCAACCAGCTCCTCTGGCGCCAGAACATCCGCCGCCTGCCCTTCGAGTCGATTCACGACACGTTCTGCATGGTGGACGGCACGCTCGATCTGACCATGGGCGGGCAGGTCGTCGAACTCAAGGACATGCCCGTGCCCACCCGCGGCCGGCAGTATAATTTCAACGTGGACCTCAAAGTTGCGCCGCGCCGCGCCATCTACGGATTCATCGGGCGCGATCAGTTGCCCGATGCTTATCGCAGCTTCGACTTCTCCAATCCCGACATGACCACGGGCGAGCGCATCCTCACCACGGTGCCGCAACAGGCGTTGTTTATGATGAACAGCCCGTTCGTCGCCGACAGCGTCCGCCACATCCTCGCACGCGAGGATTTCAAGGCGCAGAAGTCGCCCGAGGATAAGATCAAGTTCCTCTATCGCATCACCTACCAGCGCGCACCGACCGACAAGGAACTCACGCTGGCAAAGGACTTCCTCGCCAAACAGATGACCGAGGAGAAGCCGGTCGTGATCGAGGTCGAGAAGAAGATCGATCTCTCGAAGCTCAACCAGATGAGCAAGAGCGAGCGGAAAGCCGCGATGGCGCGCTTGCAGGGTTCGAAGGGCGGCGAATCCGCCAAGGCCCTTGATGCCTGGGAACGTTTCACGCAGGTGGTCCTGCTGGCCAACGAGTTTGTGTTCCTCAACTGAGCGAACAACGGGCCAATCCTCTCAACGAGCGCGGGCAGGCTTGCCCGCGCTTTCTTTTTTTATGGGAGCCGGCGTGAGGAGCCTCTAACTTCGCGCGCAGCCACTCGAACACGCACTCCGCGCCATGAAGCTCAAAGCCCAAAGCTCAAAGCCCAAAGGAAGTTCAAAGTCTCAAGCTCCAATCCTCGGCCGGACACGCCGCAGTCTGGCTATTGGCTGTTTGCTCTTGGCAATTCCCTTGAGCTTTGAGCTTTGCCCTTTGAGCTTCGCCGCGTCGCCGCGCCCGAACATCCTCTTCCTCCTCGCCGACGACATGCGCCCCGATTGCATCCGCGCGCTCGGCCATCCGGTGATCGAGACGCCGAACCTCGACGCGCTCGTCCGCGACGGCACCGTCTTCCCTCGCGCCGTCGCCGCGTATCCGATCTGCCACGTGAGCCGTGCGGAAATTCTTTCGGGCACGAGCGCCTTCCGCAACGGCGTCCAGTACGGCGGCCTGGCCATCGACCCTTCGCTCAAAACCTGGGCCGCGACCCTTCGCGAAGCCGGCTATCACACGTGGTATTCCGGCAAGTGGCACAACGATGGCCAGCCCAAATCCCGCGGCTACGAAGCCACCGGCGGCCTTTACTCCAGCGGCGGCGCGGCGAAGGAGCGGGCCGCGCAAAAATACATCGATCACGCCGCCCGCCCCGCGACCGGCTACACCGGATGGACCTTCAAAACCGACGACGGAAAAGTCGAATTGGAAAAAGGCATCGGCCTCACGCCGATCACCGACCGCCACATCGCCGACGGCGCGATCAGCCTCATCAAGCGCAAGCCCGCCGAGCCGTTCTTCCTGCACGTCAACTTCACCGCGCCGCACGACCCGCGCTTCCTCCCGCCCGGTCACGAGAAGCAATACGACCCCGCGAAACTCCCGCTCCCGCCGAGCTACCGCGCGCAGCACCCGTTCGATCACGGCAACCTCAACGGCCGCGACGAAGTGCTGCTGACCAAGCCGCTCGTCGAGGACGAATTCCGCCGCGAACTCGCCGCCTACTACGCGGAGATTTCGCACCTCGACGAGCAGGTCGGCCGCATCATCGCCGCGTTGCGCGAGACGGGACAGTTCGGCAACACCATCGTCATCTTCTCCAGTGACCAGGGACTCGCGATAGGCAGCCACGGACTGACCGGCAAACAGAATCTCTACGAGCACACCTTCCGCGTGCCGTTCATCTTTCACGGCCCGGGCATCCCGCGCGGCCAGACGAACTTTGCCGATGCCTACCTCCGCGACCTTTTCCCGACTACGTGCGAACTGGCCGGCGTGAAAATTCCCGACACCGTGCAAGCCAGGAGCCTCGCGCCGCTCTTCAGCGGCAAGGCGAAGTTCATCCACGATTTCGTCGTCGGCTATTTCACCGACACACAGCGCGCGATCCGCGACGGCGATTGGAAATTGATCTGTTACCCGCGCGCCAACCGCTGGCAGCTCTTCAACCTCGAAACCGACCCGCTCGAACTGAAGAACCTCGTCGAGGATTTCAACTCGCTCGGCGAATACGAACAGACCGTCCCGAAGTTCAGCGACCTCCGCCACAAGCTCGTCAACTGGCTCACTTCGAACCACGACCGGAACGTGAAGAGTGTTTCCGCCGTGCGCCCTGCTTTCGAGCCGGAGCCGGGCAAGCCCGCCGTGATGGTCTTCGGCACCGGCGCGCCGGTCGCCGTCCCGTTCAAACCTAGCCTCACCGTGACCGAAGCTCTCCGTGCCGTGAAGGCCGCCACCGACAAGGGCCGCGTCACCGTCTGGCGCCTGGACGGCAAACGCGAACCGCTTGATCTCGCGCAAGTCGCCGCCAAGAGACTCGGCGACCCGAAGCTCGAAGACGGCGAGATGGTCTTTCTGCCCAAACCCAAGTGACGCGCGCGGCGTAACCTTGTTGAACGTCGCCGCGTCACTCCCGTCCAATGAACATGCGCTTGCTCGTTCTTGCTTTGCTGGGTCTCACTGCTGTTTCCTCAATGTTGCTCACTGGATGTGTCGTCGAGGAACGGCACCCGCGCCGCGCGGTCGTCGTGCGAACTGTTCCTCCGCCACCGCCGCCCGGTGAGATCGTCATCGGCACCGAGATCAGGGTCGCCGGCCCGCCGCCGCCCGTCGTCAAAGAAGTGATCATCGCGCGGCCGGGACCCAACCACGTGTGGGTTCCCGGCGCGTGGGTCTGGGAAGGCCGCTGGGTCTGGCACAAGGGCCATTGGGCACTTCCTCCGCGGGCGGGCGCGGTCTGGGTGCCGCACCGTTGCGAGGTACGCGGCGGCGTGCACGTTTACATCCACGGCGGCTGGCGCTTTTAGTTTTCGTAGCGGCCGGCGTAAGGACGCTCTCTTCGACACCGGCCTGTCGGCGCTCGCGCCGAACGGCCGCATGTGGTTCTTGGAAATGGCCGGGCCGCTGGTATTAACTGGCGCCCGCATCCATGCCACTCGCGAGAAATCTCCAATCTCCAACTTCCAAGGTTCAGGGAAGCTCCAGATTCCAACTTCCAAACTCAACGGCGCACGCGCTGACTGTCTGGAGCCTGGCGCTCTGGAGCTTCATCGGACATTGGACGTTGGGTGTTGAAACTTCCCGCGCCGCCGAGGCGGTTTCGCTTTTCGATGGCAAATCGCTCGCAGGCTGGGACGCCGACCCGAAGTTTTGGAAAGTCGAGGCGGGCCTGATCGTCGGCGGCAACGGCGACGCGAAGATGCCGCACAACGATTTCCTCGCCACCGTGAAGTCGTTCCACAACTTCGATCTGCGCGTGAAGCTCAGGCTCACCGGCGATCCGAAGACCGGCATGATCAACAGCGGCGTGCAAATCCGCAGCGTCCGCGTGCCCGGCGGCCACGAGATGAGCGGCTATCAGGTCGATTACGGCGTCGGCTGGCACGGCAAGCTCTACGACGAGTCGCGCCGCAACAAGGTCATCGCCGACTCCACCGACCCGAAGGCCGCTACCGCCGCGATCCGCGAGGGCGATTGGAACGAGTATCGCATTCGCGCCGATGGCCCGCGCATCCGCTCGTGGATCAACGGCGTGCCCGCGCTCGATTACACCGAGCCAGAGCCGGACATCGCGCAGGACGGCCGCATCGGCATCCAGGTCCACGGCGGCGGCGTGGCGCGCGTCGAGGTGAAGGAAATCTTCATCGAGGAACTCCCGGCCACACCCAACGCGCCGACTTGGGAAAAACTCGGCGGCTACAAACCGCGCCCAAAACCCGCCGCGCCCAAATCCGACGAGAAGAAAAAAGCGGAGGGAAAGGCACCGAAGCGCGACATCAGCTACAACGCCATCGTCTCCGGTCCGCAGACGCCGGAGGAAGAGCGCAAGTCCTTCACGCTCCCGCCCGGTTTCGAGATCGAACTCGTCGCCGCCGAGAGTGAGGGCATCGGCAAATTCATCACGACCGTCTGGGACGCGAAGATGCGTCTGTGGACGATGACGGCGCTCGAATACCCCGTGGACGCGAATGAAAACAAAGCCGCCTCCGACGCACTCTTCGCCCGCGGCGGTCGCGACAAGGTGCTGGTGTTCGATGACGTTTACACTTCGGAGGGACGAGCTACGCGAGTCCCCATCTATGATGTCAGGGACTCGCGTAGCTCGTCCCTCCGAGGGCTCGCCCCGCGCACCTTCGCTGATGGTCTCGTAATGCCGCTGGGCCTGCTTCCCTATCGCGACGGCGCGTTCGTCCAATACGGCCCCGACATCCGATTCTACCGCGACACCGACGGCGATGGTCGCGCCGACAAACACGAGGTCATCCTCACCGGCTTCGGTACACAAGACTCGCATTTGTTCCCGCACCAGTTCACACGCGCGCCCGGCGGGTGGGTGTTCGTCGCGCAGGGCGCTTTCAACTTTTCCAAAGTGCATCGCCCGGGCGACAAGCCCTTCGCCGATGGCGCGACGGAAGTTTCCTTCAACAACTGCAAGCTCGCGCGCTTCCAACTCGACGGCTCGCTTTGGGAAAACGTCACCGCCGGCCCGCAGAACATCTGGGGCTTCACGATCAGCCGCGAGGGCGAAACCTTCATGCAGGAGGCGAACGACATGGGCTACCCGGTCATCCCGTACGAGCCGGGCATCCACGTGAAGACCGGATCGAAGGAGCGGCTGCGTCCGTATCAGCCGCTGATGCCCGGCCCGTTGAATCCGCCGCAGATGGGCGGCACCGGCCTCAGCGGCCTCGCGCTCGCCGATGATCGCGACACGCCGTTCAGGAAACACCCGACCGCCGATGCCGGCTCAAAAATCTTCTACCTCGCGAATCCGATCACCAGCGCGATCAACACGGTTAAGGCCACCCCCGACGGCCCGCGCTATCGCTACGAAAAACTCGCCGACTTCATGACGACGACGGACCGCTGGTTCCGTCCGGTGGCCATCGCGTTCGGTCCCGACGGCTGCCTCTATATCACCGACTGGTACAACAAAATCATCTCGCACAACGAAGTCCCGCGAAACCATCCATATCGCGACAAGACCCGCGGCCGCATCTGGCGCGTGCGCCACAAAGACCAACCGCGCGTCGCGCCGCCCGATCTCGCGAAACTCTCCGAGAAGGAACTCCTCGCCCAGCTTGGCGGCCCGAGCGCGCTCATCTCGCGGTTGGCTTGGCTCGAAATCATTGACCGAAACGCCACCGTCCTCGCGCCGGAGTTGGAGAAGATCATCGCCGACAAATCGGCGCCCGCCGACCGCCGGCTGGGCGCAATGTGGGCGCTGGAAGGATTGAAAACGATTCCGACGGCGACGCTCCAAATGTTCGCCGCCGACACGAACGAAAACCTGCGCCACGAAGCCGCCCGCCTCGCCGCATCACAACCGCGATTCGAAGGCGAGTTTCTCGCCGTCGCCGCGCCGCTCATCACCGACCCGCACCCGCGCGTCCGCGCGGCGATTGGTGACGCGCTCCGTCGCGTGCCGAATGCGAGTCCGCGCGTGATGGCCTTGGCGGCAATGCTCGGACGCGAGCCGTTGGCCATCGGCACCGAGTGGGAAAAATACGCGCGCGAATTCGAGCGCTACCTTGCGCGCTGGGCGATGGAAGTGAATCCACAGTCCACTGCCGCGCTGCTCAACTCGCCCGAGGGCCGCGCGCTGCCGTTGGAGAACCGCCTCCTCGCCACGCTCGCGCTGGGCGGCAAGGAATCAGCGATCGGCCTCGCGAAGCTGGTGCCAGAATTGAAGCGCCCGCTCGGCGACGAGGAAGTGCGCGCGCTCGCGGCGCACTTCGGTGAACCGGCGGTCAGCGACGCGCTGAGCGCGGCACTCGCCAATGAAAATTCTCGCGCACCAGTGCTCCGCGCTCTGCTCAACCTCCGCACCAGCCTCGACACCACGAAACTCACGACCGCGCTGACTGCCGCCGCGAAGTCGCTGCTCGCCGGAAACAACGTTGCCGAACTCGAACTCGGAGCCGAAGTCGCCGGCGCGTTCAAGCTCGCGAGGACCGAACCGGACCTCGTGGCGCTGTTGCTACGCGGCCGGGGCAGGTTTCCGCGCGAGACCCCGAATCAATCCATCCTCCGTCCCGAATCGTTCTCCGCCTTGCGCGCGTTGCGCGAATTGGGTTCGGGTCCGCTCGAATTGTTCGAGCAGCTCGCGAGGGACGCCGCCGACGCATTGGTGCGCGATGCAGCAGTCGCCGCGCTTGGCGCTTCAAAAGCTCCCGACGCCAGCGAACGACTCGTGAAGCTGCTGCCAAAACTTTCTCCAACGCAGCGCGGCAACGCGCTCGACCGCCTCGCCGGCAGCAAGGCGGGCGCGACTGCGCTCATCGCCGGTCTCCAATCCGGTGCGGTCGCACGCGCGGATGTTGGTTTGAACACGGTCGAGCGTCTTCGCGTGCTGTTGCCCAACAACGCGGGCATCGCCGCGCTGTGGAAGGAACTCGGCGGCGACGCCAAGCGCGCGTTGCGACTGAACGGCGGCAAGCAGGACTTCGCCGACACCAAGCTTGCCCTCGATGGGCCATTCACGGTCGAGTGCTGGGCGAAGCTCGATGCGAACATCGGCAATCAGGACGGCATCCTCGGCGCGCCCGGTCAACTCAGCGTCAATTACTTCAACTCGCAATTGCGCGTCTGGATCAAGGGCGCGAGCGACATCGTGGTGGCGAATAAGAAAACGACGCCGCAAGCCTGGACGCATTACGCCGTGACGCGCGATGACGCCGGCGTGTTCCGCATTTTCATCAACGGCGAACTCGACGCGACCAGCACCAAGACCAGCACCGAGCGACTGACCGGCCTGAATGTCGGACGCACGACCGTGAACACCGGCGGCACGGCGGGCTGGCTGGCGGAGTATCGCATCTGGAACGTGGCGCGCTCGGCGAAAGAGATCCGCGAGAATTTCGACCGCTCCTTCCAAGGCGAGACGAAGCCGGCTGGGCTGATGCATCATTTCAGCGGCGCGAACTGGGGCAAGCTC
>DATDFH010000684.1:0-4917 GCA_036522715.1 Verrucomicrobiia bacterium | reverse complement strand
GATCGGGACGTCGATGCCGCGCGTCTGTTTCACCATCTCGCAGGTGTTGCGAATGACGGTGAGCGTCTTCAGCCCGAGGAAATCCATTTTCAACAAACCCAGGTCGCCGACCGGGTTCATCGCGTACTGCGTGACGATCGTGCCGTCCTCGTCCTGTTTCAACGGCAGCAGGTTCACGAGCGGTTGATCGCTGATGACCACGCCGGCGGCGTGCACGGAGGCGTTGCGCGTGAGGTCTTCGAGGATGAGCGCGGTGTCAATCAACTCGCGCGTCGTCTCCTCGGTCTCATAAGCCTGCTTGAGTTCCGGCGATTGCTTGAGCGCCTTTTCGAGCGTCATCTTGAGATCGAACGGAATCATTTTCGCCAACCGGTCGCACTCGCCGTAGCTCAAGCCCATCACGCGGCCCACGTCGCGCACGACGGACTTCGCGCCCATCGTGCCGAAGGTGATGATCTGCGCGACGCAATCGTTGCCATATTTCTGGCGGACGTATTCGATGACGTCGGCGCGGCGGTCGTCGGCGAAATCAATGTCAATGTCCGGCGGATTGACGCGCTCGGGATTCAGGAAGCGCTCGAACAGCAGGCCGTAGCGGATCGGGTCCACGTTCGCGATCTCGAGCAAATACGTGACGAGCGAACCGGCGGCGCTTCCACGCGCCACGCACGCCACACCCATCTCGCGCCCCTTGCGGATGAAATCGCCGACGATGAGGAAGTAGGAAATGAAACCGGTTTTTTCGATGACGGCGAGTTCGAGTTGCAGACGGTCGAGGACGACTTTGATGGCAGCGGCGACGGCGGGATCGTTCACCGTAGCGCAGGCATCCTTGCCTGCGGGTTCACGGAGCATCCCTGCTCCGTGTTTCCCACCATCGGAACTGGGAGCAAGGATGCTCCCCGAACCCGCCGGCTGGGAAGCTGGCGCTACATACGTCGGCAACCTCCGCGGGTCCTCAATCCCCTCCACCACAAACTCCTTCCCCTCCGCCCGCGCCCGAATCGTGTAACGCCTCATCAATCCTTCCGCAAGCCACTGCCGCAAATAACCCTCGCGCGTGAAATGCTGCGGCGGATGAAACACCGGATAGTGCAACTTCCCGAACTCGATCTCGACATTGCACTTCTCCGCCACCTCCAGCGTGTTCTTCACCGCGTCCGGCACTTCTGCGAAGCGTGCTTTCATTTCCTCCGCCGAGCGAAGGTAGAATTGTTCCGGCAGGTAGCCCGCGCTCATGCGCTTCGGATCGCTCAATAGTGATTGCGTGCCAATGCACACGAGACAATCGTGCGCGTGCGAGTGTTTCTTCTCGACGTAGTGAACGTCATTCGTCGCGACGCACTTCAACCCAAACTCCTTCGCCCACGCGATGAGATGACTGTTCACCTTGGCCTGCTCTGGATAGCCGTGATTCTGGAGCTCGAGGTAAAAATTCTCCGCGCCGAGCGTTTGCTTGAACCAATCCACCGCGTCGCGCGCCTTCTGCAACTGATCCTTCGCGATGCACTCCGGAATTTCGCTGGAGAGACAGCCCGACATCGCGATCAGGCCCTCCTTGTGCGCCGCGAGCAGTTCCTTGTCTATGCGCGGCTTGTAGTAATAGCCGTCCAGATGCGCCGCCGTGACGAGCTTGATGAGATTCTTGTAGCCCGTCTCGTCCTTCGCCAGCAACCCCAAGTGGTTATACACATCGCGCCCGCCCGACGCCGTTTTCTTTTCCAACCGGCTGCCCGGCGCGACATAAACCTCGCACCCGATGATCGGCTTGATACCCTTCTCGCGCGCCGCCTTATAAAAATCAATCACCCCATGCATCGCCCCGTGATCGGTGATGGCCAGCGCGGGGAATTTCAGTTCATGTGCCTTCTCCACCAACCGATCCAAACGGCACGCCCCATCGAGCAACGAGTACTCGGTGTGCAAATGCAAATGAACAAAGTCCGCGTGCGACATGCCGGCAAGTTACCCCGCGACGTGAATACCACGCAAGGAAGGGATGTTCACAACCGAACGCGAACTACTCCTTCGCAAAGAAATCCCTCACGACGTTCGCCACGCGCTGAAGTTGCTCGTCCGCCAGCTCCGCATACATCGGCAAGCTGAGCACTTGGTGCGCAGCCTTCTCCGCCACCGGAAAATCGCCGGGCTTGTGGCCGAGGCTGGCGTAGGCTTTCTGCAAGTGCAGCGGCATCGGGTAGTGCACCGCGTTGCCGATTCCGTTTGCGTCGAGGTGCGCTTTCAATTCGTCGCGGCGCGGGTGGCGGACGGTGTAGAGATGCCACGCGCTCTCGGCGTAGGCAGGCTCGCGCGGTAAAACGAGCGGCGTGTCGGCAAGCAACTCTTGGTAACGCTTCGCCACGCGACGGCGGCCTTCCTGCCACTTCGCCAGATGCTTCAACTTCACGCCCAGTACCGCACCCTGAATTCCCTCCATGCGGTAGTTGTAGCCAACTTCGTCGTGATGATAGCGCTTGGTAGAGCCGTGTTCGCGCAATGCGCGGGCGCGGGCGGCGAAGGCGGCGTTATTCGTGACGAGCGCGCCGCCTTCGCCGGCGGCGCCGAGATTCTTCGCGGGATAAAAACTGAAGCAGGAGATTTCCCCGAACGTGCCGACGGTTTTGCCTTTGTATTTCGCGCCGTGCGCTTGGGCGGCGTCCTCGACGAGCGGGAGCTTGTGCTTCCGGCAAATCGCCAAGAGCGGATCGAGATCGCACGGCAGGCCGTAGAGGTGAACGGGCAGCACAGCCTTCGTGCGCGGTGTGATGGAGCGCTCGACGAGTTTCGGGTCGAGGTTGAACGTGGCGTCCTCGATGTCCACATACACCGGCTTCGCGCCGCAGTAGGAAATGGCCCAGCTCGTGGCGATGAAAGTGTACGGCGTGGTGATGACCTCGTCGCCCGGCCCAACGCCAAGCAGCAGCATCGCGATGTGCAGCGCCGACGTGCCGCTGTTCATCGCGACGCAATGTTCCGCGCCGCAGAATTTCGCGAAGTCCTTCTCGAACTGCGCCACGTCCGGCCCGAGACAGAACGAGCAGTTGTCCAGCGCGCGCGCGATGGCGGCGTCCAGTTCCTTGCGGATGGCGCGAATCTGCGCGGGCAAATCGAGATAGGGAACTTTGTCAATCATCGCGGCCAGTGTGCGGGCGGACAAAGCAATTTTCCATCCGCAAAATCATTTGGCCTCGGCGGCCTTCGCGACCGTCGGCGCACGACGAGAAGCGAGCAACTTCGGCAACAGCCCGCCCGCCAGCGCCAGTAGCAGCAACGCGCCGGTCAACATGCCGGAAAGTTCGCTGGCCGTGTTCATGATCGCCGGCACGCGCGAGAGGCCGTTGCTCAACACGGCAATGGCCGCCACGCCCAGCAAGGTCCCATGCACCGAGCCAATCCCGCCGAAAATACTCGTGCCGCCGAGCACCACCGCGGTGATGGCGAACAATTCGTAGCCCAGTCCTGCGTCCGCCTTGGCCGTGCCGAACCGCGCCGTGTAAGTCAGCGCCGCCAGCGCCGCCACCACACCCGCGAGCACATAGGCGAGCACGAGCCGCTTCTCCACCGGAATACCCGCGTAGCGCGCGCCCTCCGGCGCGAAGCCGATGGCGCGGAACGAACGCCCGAACGTCGTCCGATGCACGAGCAGCCACATGCCCAGCGCGACCGCGAAGAGGATCCACGCTTGCGTCGGAATCCCCGCGATGCGGCCTGTGCCGAGGAACAAGAACGATTGCGGAAAGTTCGTGAACGCATCCGTGCCTTGCGTGATCGCCTCGCCCAGTCCGCGAAATAGCGAGTACGTGCCGAGCGTGACGATGAGCGGCGGCAACCGCAGCCACGTGATGAGCGCCGCGTTGACTCCGCCGCACAACGCGCCAATGCCGAGCGTGCAAACACCTGCCAGCCACGGCGGCAGCCCTGCGTCGCGCCACAATTTGCCAAACAGCACCGCACACAACCCGAGCATCGAACCGACCGACAAATCAATCCCCCCCGTCAAAATGATCGGCGTCATCACCAGCGCCAGCAGTCCGATCTCGACCGAGTGGCGCACGATGTTGAACACGTTGTCCGTTGTGCCGAACCGCCGACCAGCCGCGTTGAAGCAAAGCACCTCGACCACGAGCAGGACGGCGAGAATGACTTCGTGGCGCAACAGCACCGACTTCCAACTGTCGGTTTTCGATGTGGAGTTCATGGCTGGTTTGCCGCGTCAGCGTTTTGGACTGCGGCAGTCCGCTGCCGCTTTCGAACTGCGGGTGCCGAACCAAAAGCGGCAGAGGACTGCCGCAGTCCAAGACCTCGCGGTCCCTCGAACGGCTTCTGAAGAAGTGAGTTCATGTGAGCCATTCAAAGAAGCCGAGCGATTCCAGTTTGCCGCGCAGTTCCTTCAACTGCGCAGGCGCGAGATTGGAGTTCGGCAGCCGAGCCGGTCCGACCTCAACGCCGAGCATCGTCATGGTCGCTTTGGCCGCAGCCATGTAGCCGAAGCCGGCGAGCAACTCAATGAGTTGCACGCCGCGAAGCTGTTCAGCGCGCGCGGTAGCCAGATCGCCAGCAGCAAACGCGTTGAGCAGTCGGCGGTAAACCGGTGCGGCGAAGTTGAATCCGCTCCCCACTGCACCCTTCGCTCCCATCGCCAGCCCGCCGAGCAAATGTTCGTCCACGCCAAATGGCACGTCCCATCGCCCGTCGCGCAGGCAGAGCTGGTAGGCCATCAAATCCGGGTTGGTGAACTTGAGGCCGACGAGAGTGGGGATTTTGCCTTCAGCCTGTGCGAGAAAATCCAGCATCGAAAAACTCACGCCCGTCCACGCCGGGATGTCGTAGTAGTAAAATGGCGTTTCCGGTGCGGCGAACGCGACATCCGCGCAGCACGCAATGAGCGCGTCGAGCGTCCGCGGTTTGAAATAGCTC
>DATDFH010000683.1:0-2307 GCA_036522715.1 Verrucomicrobiia bacterium | reverse complement strand
AGCCGTTGGAAGATTCCCAGGCCAGTCCGGAGGCGGGCGCGCCAGCCGCATCCAGCACAGGCAGCAGGACAGATGCGGCGAGCACGAGTGTCGGCCCCGCCAGCACTAGCTTGTTTAACATGGTGGAATCGATGCCTCATTATTTCCGATCGAGTGCCAAATGACAAGGCTGGCCCCACTTGGAGCGCATGGTGACACAGCCACCGCGTCCGGCTGTAGCGGCAGGCGTCCCGCCTGCCGTGGAGCCGTGGCCAACCGCGAAGTGGTTCGTCAAGTATGTTGTTAATTCCAGGTTCATTCTTCCCGCCCGGCGGAAGGGGTGTCCAGCAGGGGGATGATGTTCGGCGAACCCCGCAGCTCAGTGAACTTCGCGGTTCCATCCGGGCGGCGGGACGCCGCCCTCCACGGCAGGCGGGACGCCCGCAGCTACAAGGTGGGAGTGTTCGGATGCACCCGTGTCCAGAGGCGGACAGTGAATACGCTTTTCGCCCGGGCCGGATGTTCGCATACTGCGCGCGTTCGTTGACAACATCATTACTGAATCCATGAAAACAATGACTGCCGTCCTGTTCGCGCTCGGCGCCACGCTCGCTGCGCCGGCGCAAATTCACACTCAAACTGTTGTCTATAAACAAGGCGACACGACGCTCGAGGGTTTCCTCGCCTACGACACCGCCATCAAGGGCAAACGCCCCGGCGTGTTGATCGTTCACCAATGGAAGGGTCTGGGCGATTACGAAAGGAAACGCGCCGAGATGCTGGCCAAACTGGGCTATACGGTGTTCGCGGTTGATATCTACGGCCAAGGCGTGCGGGCCGACAACCCGAAGGACGCGGCGGCGCTGGCCGGCAAATACAAGAGTGATCGCGCCTTGCTTCGCGCCCGGGCGACGGCTGGACTGGAGGAGTTGAAGAAGCACGCGCTGACCGATCCGAAGCGAATCGCGGCGATGGGCTATTGTTTCGGCGGCACGACCGCTCTCGAATTGGCACGCAGCGGTGCGGAGCTTTCCGGGGTGGTAAGTTTCCACGGCGCCCTCGACACGCCGAATCCGGACGATGCCAAAAACATCAAGGGCAAGGTGCTCGCCTTGCACGGGGCGGATGATCCGTTCGTCCCGGCCAAAGATGTGACGGCCTTCGAAGAGGAAATGCGAAAGGCCGCTGTGGACTGGCAACTGGTGGCCTACGGGGGCGCCGTCCATAGCTTCACCGATTGGAACGCCGGCAACGACAATTCCAAAGGCGCGGCCTACAACGAGAAGGCCGACAAACGCTCCTGGGAGGCCATGAAGGTATTTTTCGCGGAAATATTCAAATGATCGGCTCGGCCGACATCAGTTGCGCGATTTAGCCTGGACGATCCAATCAGTCAGCGCCTCCGTGCTCAGCTCCGTTGGCTCCGCCCGGAAGCTTTGCGCGGCTCCAATCGCTCCATAGGCGGCGCGCACATAGTCGAGCGAAAGGGTGCCGCCCTCGTTGTGAATTAGGAGTGGATTTGGCGCGGCCAGGGCGGCGGCGCCGGCGAAGGCCCCGATCCTCCGCAGTCCCGGCACAAATAAATCCTGCCGCATCAACGCTTCGTCCGTCGTCAGATCGAGCGCGTTACAATCAGCCGCCACCGCATCCGCGGCCGGCGCGGCCAGCAGCGCCCAAAGGCCGGCGCGGCCCGCACCGCACAGGATCACTCGCCGTCCCTTCCCGTGGCGGTGCGCGAAGCTGCACGCGGTGATCAAATCCTGCACGCGCTCCTGGAGATCGGTGCGATTGTAGGTGGTGAAGGCGTTGGAAAAGAAATTGCGCGCCTTCAACCGGGCCGGGTCGGCCCGTTCGCCCGTCAGAAAAGCGTCGAGCAATAAGACGGCGCGGCGATGCTCCAGAAGCTTCCTGGCCAGTCCCACCGGCTTCCCTTCGTCATCGAGAAACCCCTTCCTGCCGTCGGGATGCGCCAGCACCACGAGTTCGCGCAACGTATCCTTCTCTGGTGTGAGCAATATCGCCGGCACCCGGTCGCCTCGGCCGGCGCGGCCCATCGCCACGTGGGTCGCCGTGACTCCATCCGACTTCTTGTTTTCACCGATTTCCACCGTGAGTGAATCCTCTGGAAACTCCACTTGCAGCGTGTGCTGCCAGGCCGGGCGCATCGTCTCCTTGAACTGCTCCAGGGATCGTTTGTCCCTCGGTTTCAGCGCGGCCAGTCGCGCCTGCGCCATCCCGATCAGGGAAGCAATCAGTTGCGGCTCGTTCAGCGCGTCGGCCGGAAGCTTCCCATCCGGCCACACGCGCAAGGCCGCATCCGGCTCCTTC
>DATDFH010000682.1:0-6696 GCA_036522715.1 Verrucomicrobiia bacterium | reverse complement strand
TGCGCACGTTGAGCATCACGCGGCCGTCGGTGAGTTCGATGGCGACGGTTTCGTTCGGGTTGATCAAAACGTCCGTGCAGGGGACGGCGATTTCGCCTGCGTGCCAAGTTTTGCCTTTGTCGTCACTGAAGATTGTCGCCGTCACGGAAGGCCGGTGCGCGTTGCCGCCGGTGCCGGTCGAGAGCCAGACAGGCACGACGAGGCGGCCACTCTTGAGTTGGATGCTGTGATCCGGCCCCGTCGCGAGCACTTTCCAATCGTAGCCCGGGCGGAACGTCTCGAACGTCCTGGTGATTTCCACCGGCCTGCTCCAACTTACGCCGTCGTCGGTGCTGCGCTGATAGAAGCACCTCATGTATTCGAGACAAAAGAGCATGTGCACCGTGCCGTCGCGATCGGCGATGAGCACGGGGTTGTTGTAGGTCACGTCCTTTGGATCCACGTTTTTCATGCGCAGTGAAAACGGATTCTTCATCTTCGGCCCCGGCACATCGGCGATGTTCTTCGGCGCGCTCCAGGTCTTCCCGTCATCGGTCGAGCGACGCAGCAGGATGTTGATGTCGTCCCAGTCGCCGCCCTTTTTGCGGGCTTCGCACCACGCGAGCACCGTGCCCTTCGCGGTCACTACGATTCCGGGGATGTGGTAAATCTTGTAAGCCGGATTCTCGCCGAGCTTGAAGAGATCGAGCTTTTCGAGGAATGGCCCGGCGGCCAGGGTTGATCGGCTGAGAGCGCAAAGGAGCGCGGAGAGAAATGAAATACGGACAATCAGTTTCATGGATTGACGACGTTTTGTGGTTGGCCAGACAGGAAGGCTCGGACGTTTTCGATGACAACATTCATCAATCGGGTTCGCGCGGCGCGCGTGGCCCAGGCGAGGTGCGGTGTGATGAGGCAGTTCTTGGCACAGAGCAGGGGATTGTCGGGCGGCGGCGGTTCGGCGGAGAGCACATCGAGTCCCGCTCCGGCGAGATCCCCGGCATTGAGCGCGTCGGCGAGGTCCTTTTCGACGACGAGCGGGCCGCGACTGGTGTTGATGAGGAACGCTGAGGGCTTCATCCGGGCGAGGCGGGCGGCGTTGACCAGTCCTTTCGTTTCGGTCGTGAGAGGACAATGCAACGTGACCACGTCCGCCTGCGCGAAGAGTTCATCCAACGACACGAAACGAACGCCATCCTCAACTCGTGTCGCGCGGGTGGTGGCGATGACATTCATGCCGAACGCGCGACCGATGCGGGCGACAGCGCGGCCAATCTCGCCGAAGCCAACAATGCCAAGCGTGAGTCCAGCCAGTTCCACGAGCGGGAAATCCCAGTAGCACCAATCCGTACTGTGCGCCCAGCGGCCATCGCGCACGGTATGCGCGTGGTGGCCGGTGCGATGCGTGAGTTCGAGCAGCAGCGCGAAGACGTGCTGCGCGACCGATGGTGTGCCGTATGCGGGGACGTTGGTCACGGCGATGCCACGTTCGCGCGCGGCGTCGAGGTCCACGACGTTGACGCCGGTCGCGGTGACGCCGATGTAGCGCAAGCGCGGCAACTGCGCGAGCGTCTCGCGGCGGAGGGGGGACTTGTTGGTGAGTATTGCATCGGCGCGGGCGGCGCGGGCGACGATCTGATCGGCGGTCGTGCGGTCGTGAATTTCGCATTCGCCCACCGACCGCAACGCGTCCCAGCTCAAATCGCCGGGATTCATTGTGAAGCCGTCGAGGACGACGATGGTCGGGCGCGGAAGTGAATTCACTGCGGCGAGGTTGCTCAACGCGCGGGCACGCGTCAAAGCACTTCAACCGCTCTTCTTGGGTTTCGGCAACTGCCCGATGCGATTGAGCCACTGGCCGTTCTTGCGGACGTAATAGTTGAAGGCGTCGTTGCCGAGCGCGCTGGCGGCCGCCTGCTTGGCCTGTGCGGAAAGCTGCTGGAGCGCTGCGGCGCGCAGTTCGAGCGGCAGGCCAGTGTTGCCCTGGATGTTGCGATACTCCGCCTCGGCCGCCTGGCGCATCGCATAGACCGCCACGGCCGATTCCTTGGGCAGATCGTAGCGTTTGACGACGCGGTAAAGGTCCTCCCAGCCGTTGTTCTGCGAGCGCTGGTATTCGGCGTAACGATCCCCGCCAAGCGCGGCGAGCATCGCGGCATCCAGCGTCTGCGCGGCTTGAACGCGCGCGGCCTTTTGTTCGGGCGTCTCGTTCTTGCGGTCCTGCTTGTCGCTGCCGAAGGCATCCTCGTACGCCTTCTTCGCATTGTAGATCGCGAGGAACTCCTGCTCGCTCGCCTCGAAGCCGTTCAAGTTGCTGCGGATGTTCCGGGCGAGGCGCGAGGTGGTCATCTCGTATTCCTTCTGCTCTTGCGGCGAAAGCAGCGCCGTCAGCGCCTTCTCACGCTCCTCGCGCAACGCCTTGACGCGCGCCTGCTGCGCTTCATCCAGGTCGCCATTGGCCTCGGCATAGACGGCGCGCTCCAGCTCGCGATACCGGTCGAGCACGTCCTGGAGCGGGCCGCGGCGTTCCTCGGGCAGAAACATCAACGTGCGGTCGTAACTCGTCTCGCCGCCATACACGCGCGCGATCTCGCGCTTCAAGTCCACGCCCAGCAGGTCGTGGATCAAGTCATTCTTCTCCTTGTCGAGCGCCTTCAACGCCTCCTGATACTTCACGTTGTCGCGCACGTATTGCATGTCGCTTGACTGCCAGTAGCGGACGACCTTCGGTGCTGGATAGAGCGTCGCGCGCCGTTCCGCGTAGAGCTTGCTCACGTCGGCGATGATCAGGTCGCGGATGGTCTGCTCCGGGCAGCCGACCTTGCGGAGGTTGGCGATGTATTCGCGATAATCGGGAGACTCGACCTGGCGCCAGTCAAAGCCCGCAACGACGGCGGGCGGCGCGGGCATCGCGGGCACGGGTTCCGGTGCGGGGGCGCTCTCACGCAGGACCGTGGTCACAGATTGAGTGATCACTTCGGGCGCGGGCGTCACCGGCGGGCGCGTGGCGAGATAACCCACGGCGGCAAACAGCGCCACGTTGAGCATCACTGAAACGGCAACAAGACTTCGGGCTTTCATCGGGTTGGACAAGAATGCGACGGCGTGGAGGGCGAATCCATTCACCGGAGGGCGTCAACAGTTTGGATTGCCAACCGGCCAGGATTTGCCTACGTTCCCGGCCACTGCATGACTCCAGACCTCTCCTCGCCGTCACGTCGTCGCTTCATCAAGACCTTCATGCTCGGCTCCGCGGTTTCGCTGCTCGACGGCCAGCCGTGGCAGGCGCGACTCCTGGCGGAAGTCAGCACGGGTCAGGCGTCGGGCGACATCCTTCCCGTGCGCATCAGCCAGTTTCCCGCGCTCAAGAACGAGTTCGGTTCGGTTCGATTGAAGCTCAATCCCAGTTCGGGCGACTTTCCCAATGGGCAATTCTACCCGGTCGTCGTCACGCGCGGGATCGGCGACGCGTTTTACGCAGTGAGCACGGCTTGCACCCACGCCGGATGCATCGTCGGCGCGTACAGCACCGTGACAAATTCGATGTATTGCCTGTGTCACGGTTCGCAATACGACGTTGACGGCAGCCTCCTCGCCGGCCCCGCGCCCAGCTCATTGCAGCGATACAATCTCACCTTCGACGGCGTGGATTTGCTTTGCATCGAGGTGCCGGGGCTGGGCCTGAAAGTCCGGAAGGTCACGGCGCTGGCAGGTACCGGCGGTTCGCCCCGGCTGAAACTGGATGTCCAGACGATTCAAAACGGCAAATACCAGGTGGCGTATCGCGCGCAGTTGAGCGACGCGCCGCAGGTGGCATCCTTCGCAACGACCGTCGGCGGCGCGGCGACGAACACGTCGTTCAACGGCAATGGCTCGGTGATGACTGTGTACGTGGATGGCACCAGCGACAAGGGCTTCTACTCGCTCGTTCTCCTGATAGCCAACGGGTGAGGAACGGACGCGCGGACCGCTCGTCGCTCCAAGATCTCCCGACCTACTCCGGATCGAACCCCTTTGCTGCGCCGGGCACGCGCGGATCGTTCACGCCAACGAAGCCTTCGCCGGTGCGGTTGCGCATCACGCCGTTGCAGGCACCGAAGCCGGGACTTTTGGAGAGTTTGTGTCCGCGCGCTTCGAGTTCCTTGAGCACGGCGTCGCCGGCTTTCGATTCGATCTTCAACTCGTCGGGGCTCCATTGATGATGCCAGCGCGGGGCCTTGAGCGCGTCTTCCAAAGTCATCCCGTAATCGAGCACGTTGACCAGCGCGAGGAGGGTTTGCGAAATGATCGTCGGCCCGCCCGCGGCGCCAACGGCGAGGATGGGCTGGCCCTCCTTGAGCACGATGGTCGGCGACATGCTGGAGAGCGGGCGCTTGCCGGGCGCGACGGCGTTGGCCTCGGCGCCTACGAGCTTGAAGGCGTTGGGCACGCCGGGCTGCGTGGAGAAGTCGTCCATCTGGTTGTTGAGCACGATGCCGGTGCCGGGCACGACGACCTTCGAGCCGAACGCGGTGTTGATGGTGGCGGTGCACGCAACCCAGTTGCCCTCGGCATCGGCGGTCGAAAAGTGCGTGGTGTGCTTGCCGAAGATGTCGTCGTGCGCGCGCTCGGGCGTGCCGTGGCCTTCGACGTTCGCGGCGTGATCCATCTTGATCTTTGTGCTCAATGAAATCGCATAGGGCTTGGAGACCAGCCCGCGCGGCACGGGCGCGAACGCGGGATCGCCCAGCCAATGCGCGCGGTCGGCGAAGGCGAGCTTCATCGCCTCGGTGACGAAATGGATGAGGTCGGCAGAGCCGGGCTTGAACTGTTTCAGGTCGCGCGTCTCAAGGATGTTTAGAATCTCGGCAACGTGGACGCCGCCGGAACTCGGCGGCGGAAAGCTCACGATCTTGTAGCTGCGATAGGCGGTGAGGATCGGCTCGCGCAGTTCGAGGCTGTAGTTGCGGAAATCATCCTCGGTAAGGATGCCGCCGTGTTCGTGCATCCACTTTGCGGCGGCCTTTGCGAACGGCCCATCGTAGAACCACTTGATGCCATCTCGCGCGAGGGCGCGGTAGCTGCGGGCCAGATCCCGCTGGCGGAAGACGTCGCCTTCACGGTACGGAGAGCCGTCGTGTTTGAAAAAGATCGCGTCGGAGGCGGGGAAACTTTGGAGTGCCCCGGCGACGGCCGCAATCTTGCGCACGTAGTTGCTGTCGAGTTTGAATCCGGCGTCGGCCACGCCGGCGGCGGCCTCGAGGTGGTCGCTGAGTTTCAGCTTTCCGAAACTCTTCATCGCATAGGCGTACGCCGCCAGTGCGCCGGGCACGGCTGACGCGAGCGGGCCGGTCTGACTGAGCAGCGTGTCCGCCTTCCCATCGCGCAGAAACATGTTGCGGGTTGCGGCGGCGCCGGCCATCTCGCGACCGTCGATGGCGACGACCTTTCCGCCCGCCAGCCGGATCAACATGAAGCAACCGCCACCCACGCCGGAGTTGTGTCCATCCACGACGCCGAGCGTGAGCGCTGCGGCGACCGCGGCGTCGATGGCGTTGCCTCCGCGCTTGAAGGCGTTGATCGCGGCCTCGGTGGCGATGGGATGGACAGTGGCCGCGATGCCCTTGTCTCCGGTGGCGGTGTTGGCTCGGGAGCTTGAACAGAAGGAAACGAAGGCAACGAAGGAGAGCAGCAAGCAGACGGCGGCGATTCTGTTCGTGCTCCTACCCACTCCACGGAAGCGGAACAGAGCAAGAGAAGGAGAACGAGCAAGAGCAGGAAGAGAATTCATTTCGCGGCGATCGTTTCGGCGACGGGACCTGCGAGCTTGGATGCAGTTCCCACCTTCAACTCTCCCTCCCAGCGCGCCATCACGGCGGAGGCGAGGCAGTTGCCGACGAGGTTGATGGAGGTGCGCGCCATGTCGAGAAAGGCATCCACTCCGAGAATCACAGCCACGCCTTCAAGCGGCAGGCCAAACGTGGCGAGCGTGCCCGAGAGGATGACCAGCGAGGCGCGCGGCACGGCAGCGACGCCTTTGCTCGTCAGCATGAGCGTGAGCATCATCATGAGCTGCGTCGGGAAATCGAGCACGATGCCAGCCGCCTGCGCCACGAACACCGAGGCGAGAGCCAGATATAGCGTGGAGCCGTCGAGGTTGAAGGAATAGCCCGTGGGCAGCACGAACGCCACGATGCGCCGGGGCACGCCGAACTCTTCGATCAGCCGCAAGGCGTCCGGCAGCGCCGCTTCGGAAGTCGCAGTGGAAAAAGCGAGGAGCGCCGGCTGCCGGACGGTGCGGAAGAATTTCAAGACCGGGATGCGGGCGATCCACATCACGGGCACCAACACAAAGATGACGAAGACAGCGAGCGCACCGTAGAGCGTGAGCACCAACGCGCCAAGATTCTTGAGGATGCCCAAGCCGTTCTGGCCGACGGTGGCCGCGATGGCGGCGGCGACGCCGAACGGAGCGAAGAGCATGATGATGCCGGTGAACTTGAACATCACCTGTGTCACGCCCTCGAAGAAATCAAGCATCGTATGCTTGGGCTTGCCTTTGACCTGCGCGAGCGCGATGCCGAAGATCAGCGCATAGATGACCACCTGGAGCACGTCGTTGCGCGCGGCGGCGTCAAAGAAGCTCTGCGGCGCCAGATGCTCGACTACGCCTTCGAGCGTGACCTTGGTCTGCGCAAACTGTTTGCCGGCGTCGGCGCTCGAGGAGAGGACGATTCC
>DATDFH010000681.1:0-2284 GCA_036522715.1 Verrucomicrobiia bacterium | reverse complement strand
GCTCACTTTTCCCGCGGGCGTCGTGCCGGGCCAGCTTGCGATGAGCGGCACGCGCGAGCCGCCTTCGAACATGGAGGCTTTCTTCCCACAGATCATGCGGCCGCCAATGGTGCTCGGGTAGTTGAGCGCCGTGCCGTTGTCGCCGGAGAACATCACCAACGTCTTTTCGCGCAGGCCGAGCTTGTCGAGTTCGGCGACGATTTCGCCCACCTGCTTGTCCATGTAGCGGATGTTGTCCTCGTACAGGTCCGCGTTGGGGATCTTCCCGGTGTCGGGCGTTTTGAGAATGGGAGCGTGGACGAGGTGCATCGGATAGTAGAGGAAGAACGGCCCGTCCTTGTGCCGGCGGATGAAGTCGAGGCTGAAGGCCTGGATGACATCCGGATTGTAGTGGTTGGACGAAACCGTCTCGCCGTTCTTGATATAGCTCTCCTTCCAATACCAGCCGCCCGCCGTCGGGTCGGTGCAGTATTCGTCGAAGCCCCAGTCGCGCGGAGTCTCGCCGACCTGCCGCCATTTGCCGGATTCGCCGGTCACGTAACCGGCCTGCTTCATCAGTTTCGCCACCGGCTGTTCGTTCTTCGACTGCGCGCCGGGGCCGTTCCCACGCCACGAGCCGTTGCCGATTCCGCCGGTGCGAAACGCGTAGCGCCCCGTCATCAGCACACAGCGCGACGGCCCGCACAACGGCGCGGCGTAACACGTCTCGAAGCGCGTGCCCGACGCCGCGAGCTTGTCGATCTGCGGCGTTTTGTGCGCGTCCGCGCCGTAGCAACTGACGCCGTCGAGCCCGAGGTCATCGGCGAGGATGAAAATGATGTTGGGTTTCGCGGGTGAGGCAGCCGTTGCGGAAACGATGGCGGCAAACCAGCCCAGCAGCAGCAGAGCAAACTTGGTCATAGGGTGCGCCTTCAGACTGCAATGCGGCCCGAAAGGTTTCATTCGTTGAGGACGGACTTTTTCTTCGCGGCCTTCTTCGCGCCCTTCGCCGCCGGAGCACCACTGCCGACGGGCACGTCATTCGTCTGGGCCACGCCGGGCGTGCTGCGACCGTCGCGTTTGTATTTTTCGAGGAGGGCTTTCAGTTCACGCACGATTTCAGGACGCTCGGCGTAGAAGTTATGCCGCTCGATGAGATCGTCGCGGACATTAAACAGTTCGCCGGGTAACGTGTGTGCTTCGTAGCCGCGTTCCTTTTTGAACCACGCGGGTTCGCCTTTCGCGCCATTGTCGTCGCCGGTCGGCGCATCAATGAGCACCCAGTCGCCCTTGCGGATGGCGAACTTGCCGCCGCCGCTGTGATGCACGGTCGCTTGGCGAAGTGGCGCGTTGAATTTTTCACCGAGCAGCACGGGCAGCAGATTGTAGCTGTCCGGCGCGGCGTTCCCGGGAAGTTTCGCGCCGAGCAGCGCGGCGACGGTGGCCATGAAGTCCACGTGGCAGATGGTCTCGTCGCTCACGGTGCCGGATTTGATTTTGCCGGGCCAACGCGCGATGAACGGCACGCGATGGCCGCCTTCCCAGATGTCGCGCTTCGCGCCGCGCAGGCCATCCATGCTGTGATGCTGGAACTGCTGAATGCGGTCGTATGCGCCGGGGTTCACCTCGCCGGTGATTTCGGGACCGTTGTCGCTGGTGAAAATGACGAGCGTGTTGTCTGCGACGCCTACGCGCTTTAACGCATCAAGCACCTGGCCCACGGTCCAGTCGGTCTGCACCACGAAGTCGCCATACTCGCCGGCCTGACTCTTGCCCCTGAACTCCGGCGCGGGCACAACCGGGTAATGAGGAGACGTGAGCGTGAAGTAGAGGAAGAATGGCTTGCCGGTCTTCGACGAATCCTCGACCCATTTCGCGGCGCGCTTCGTGAGGGCCGGCAAGATGTCCACGAGCTTCCAGCCCGGCAGCATCGGACCGGGGCGGTTGAACAAGTCCGCGCGGCCCGTGTCGGGCAGCGACGGGATTCCGACGGTGTGGTCGTTCTCGATGAAGCAATACGGCGGATAGTTCGGCACGTCGGTGCCGAAGTAGTAATCGAAGCCGCGCGTCGTCGGGCCGTCGGCGATGGCTTTCGTGAAGTCCACATTGCTCAACTGGTTCGTCCAGCTCGACGGCGGTTGGCCGTCCTTCGTCGGCCACGTCATGCCGAGGTGCCACTTGCCGATGCACGCGGTGGCGTAGCCGTTTTGCTTCAGCAGTGACGCGACCGTGAGCCTGTCGGCGGCGATGAGCGGCTTGTCCCACGGCCCGAGCACGCCGCGCTGAAGCCGCGAACGCCACGAGT
>DATDFH010000680.1:0-2006 GCA_036522715.1 Verrucomicrobiia bacterium | reverse complement strand
CAAGTGATGTCGCGATAGAGGGAATGCCGCGAATCCTTGTCACCGGCGCGAGCGGCAATATCGGGCGGGAGGTCGTCGCGCAGCTGCGTGCCGCGGGTCTGCCGGTGCGAGCGTTGAGTCGCACTCCCCAATCCGCGCGCTTGCCGGACGGCGTTGAGGTCGTGCGCGGCGATCTCGCCGCGCCCGAAACGCTCGATGGCGCGCTGGAGGATGTCGACGCTGTGTTCCTGGTCTGGGTCGCGCCGCTGGCGCCGGCGGCAGAGGCAATCGCGCGAATCGCGTCGCGCGCGGAACGCATCGTGTTTCTGTCGGCTCCGATTCGAACGAATCACCCGTTCTTCCAGCAGCCCAACGCGCTGCGGCACGTGCACGCCGGTGTCGAGGATCTAATCGAAAAGTCTGGAAAACAGTGGACGATGCTGCGGCCGGGTCCGTTTGCGCTCAACTGCCGCAACTGGTGGGCGCCGCAGATTCGCACCGGGGACGTCGTGCGCTGGTTTCATGGCGACGCGCAGACCGCACCCGTCCACGAGCGCGATATCGCGGGGGTCGCGGTTCGCGCGCTCTGCGATGACGGGCACGACGCGCGGGATTACGTCCTGACCGGACCGGAATCTCTGACCCAGCGCGAACAGGTGGCCATTATCGGCCGCTCGATCGGACGGCCCCTGACGTTCGAGGAGGTGTCTCCCGAAACGGCACGGCGTGAAGTGATCGCGATGTGGCCGACGGCGGTGGCTGACATGCTGTTGAGCGCGTACGCCGCCGCGGTCGATCGCCCGGCGCTCGTCACGCCGGCTATCGAGGACGTGACGGGAACGCCGGCTCGAACGTTCCAGGAATGGGCCACGGATCACGCCGCGGATTTCGCGAAGCGGTAGGCCCGTTTCAGCTGCGCCTGGATTAGTGATTTGAGGTTGGTGGACCTGACCGGGATCGAACCGGTGACCTCCTGAATGCCATTCAGGCGCGCTCCCAACTGCGCTACAGGCCCACTCTGGCGGGACGTGTCACGCCGTCGCTGAGGCGGACCTTTCATGCTAACGCAGCGCTCCCACGCGCGCAACCGCGTGGACCTGTGGACGTGGTGTGTGGACGTGGCTCGAAGTTTCCGAGCCACGTCCGCAACGCGGCGCTCTAGGACTGAGTCGCCACGATACCTCTCGCCTGGCCAAGCTTGGTGATCGCCTGCTGCGCGAGCGTTTTGCGCTGGCTGGCGGAGCCGCTCGCCTGCGCCTGCGCGATCAGGTTCCGCGCTTCGACGAGTTTGCTGACGGCCGCGGGAAAAATCCCGCCCTGGGTGAGGACGTCGATCGCGTCCTGCGTGTCGTCGAACGCGGTCTGCAGCCGGCGGTCCTGCTCTTCGAGCGCGTCGTTCTTGTTGGCCACCAGTTGCTGCAACTCGCGCACGGCCACGTCGATGTTCTGCAGCGTGTTGATGGCGCGCAGGAAGCCGGCCAGCTGGGCGTCCTGCGTGTCATCGAAGTTGAAGCGCGCGTTGAGCGGTCGCGGATTGTTGAATTCGGGACCGTCGTAGAACTCGATGACGTCCTCGAGCGTGTCCACGAGATTGTTGTGGAAGAACGGCGGGGTGTCGGCGGCCTCGACCACGGAGGCGAGGTTGAAGGTGCGGTTGCCGAACGTGCCGTCTCCGTTGGCGGTTTGTCCGAAGCCGCCGTCATGGGGGAAGTCCTGGATGCTGCGCGCGGGATGGATCACATCCTCGACGTTGGTGTTGATGTTCAGGTTCTGGCCGCCGAGCAGCGCACCGGCATTGTTGTGACACGCCGCGCACTTGCCGCCCGCGTTGGGATCGCCCGTGCCGTTGACGAACAGCCCCTTGCCGGCCTGCACGTTCGGATCGTTGAACGTAATCCTCGTCAGGTCGAAGTCCGCGCTGCGGCCGAGCGAGAGCTGAAACGCTTCCATCGCATCCAGCTCCTGTTTCGTCGGCAGCCTGAAGTCGGTGCCGGCCACGCGGTTCAGCCGTTTCGTGAAGTGCTGCG
>DATDFH010000679.1:0-3886 GCA_036522715.1 Verrucomicrobiia bacterium | reverse complement strand
ATAATCGCTCGTCCCGAGATGCTGCTCGACGGACTCAAGCCCGTGATGCCCGCCGGTGCTGCCACGCTCGCGCAGGCGAATCTCGCCAAACGGCAGATCCGCGTCATCCACGACCACCAGCACCGACTTCGGCGCGACGCGGTAAAACTTCGCCAGCGCGCCGACCGCTTCGCCGCTCGCGTTCATGAACGTCTGCGGCTCGCACAGCACAACCTTCCGGCCGCCGTGCCCGGCCCGCGCCACGCGAGCCTCAAATTTTTTCTCACTGGTCCACTCGGCCCGCCAGCGTTTGGCCAGCGTTTCGACCGCGAGGAACCCGGCGTTGTGCCGTGTGCGCGCGTATTCCGCGCCCGGGTTGCCCAGCCCCGCGATGAGCAACGTCTCCATGGCAACAGGCCCGGACGGGCCGGCGATTCCACCGGCACCGCCCGCTTACTTCTTCTTCTCGGCGGCCTTCTCCGCGGCGGGAGCGGCGCCTTTCTCGGGAGCCTTTGCTTCGCCCTTGCCCGCGGCGGCCTTCTCGTCCTTCTTGGCGCCTGCGGCGGGAGCGGCGCCGGCTTCGCCCTCTTCCTTCTTCTCTTTGAGCATCTCGACTTCGCCCGGTGTCGCGGCAGCGGCAGCAGCGGCTGCTTCCTCTTCCTCGGTCACCGGCGCGGCGACGGTCAGGACCGGCGCTTCCTTGTGACCGAGAATCTCCACGCCAGCGGGAGCGGGAATCTCACCGACATGAATCGACTTGCCGATTTCGAGCGCGGTGACATCAACGTTGATGGCCTCGGGAATGTCGCGGGGCAGCGCGCGCACCTTGAGCTTGAAGAGCACGTGTTCGAGCACACCGCCACCGGTCTTGACGCCGGCGGCTTCGCCGATCGCCTCAACGGGCACCATGATTGTAACCTTCTCGTTCTCGGCGACCTCGTGGAAATCAATGTGCAGCACCTTGCCGTCGAGCGGGTAGTGCTGGATCTCCTGCACGAGCGCGAGGCGCTTGACGCTGGCATCGCCTTCAATCGCGAGATCGATGAGGAGATTCTCGGAGTGCGCGGTCTTGATCAAGTCGCCGAGTTCCTTGGCCTTGACCTCGAGGTTCTGCGGCGGGTTGAGCCGGCCATAGATCGTGGCCGGAATGCGGCCGGTGGAGCGCAACGCTTTGACGGCGGGACGGCCGGTCAGCGAGCGCGGATAGGCTTTGAGAGCTACGGATTTCATCGTTTCAAATTTCGTTTCGCGGGACCGTCAACTGGTGCGGCCGCCCTTAAACTCAAACAGCGAAGTGACCGACGAATTACTGTTGATCCGCCGGATGGCTTCGCCGAGCAATCCTGCCACCGAGATCGTGGTGATCTTCACCCCGTCGATCGCAGGGCGGAGGACAGTATCAGTCGTGATTAGTTCGTCAATCACTGATTTTCGCAGCCGTTCAATGCCCAGATCGTTGAGAATGGCGTGCGAAACACAGGCCATGATCTTCTTGGCCCCACGCCGCCGAAGCAGCTTGGCCGCGGCAGTCACTGTCCCAGCGGTCTCGGTCAGGTCATCGACCAGCAGGACATTCCGGCCGCGAATTTCGCCGATGACCGTCATCGCCTCGATCTCCGTCGCGCTCTTGCGGCGCTTGGCAACAATGGCCAGGTCGGTCCCTAGGAATTGCGAGTAGGCATGCGCCATCTTGATCCCGCCCACGTCGGGACTGACCACGACGAGGTTCTGGATGTCCTTCTTCTGGAGGTATTCGTACATCACCGGCGCGGCGTAAAGGTGGTCCACCGGGATGTCGAAGAAGCCCTGAATCTGTTGCGCGTGCAGGTCCATCGTCAGGATGCGGTTCGCGCCGGCGGCGACGAGGAGGTTGGCGACGAGCTTCGCGGTGATCGGCACGCGCGGCTGATCCTTGCGATCCTGGCGCGCGTAACCGTAGAAGGGCAGCACCGCCGTGATGCGCGATGCGCTCGCCCGCCGCAGCGCGTCGATCATGATGAACAACTCCATCAAGTTGTAATTGGTCGGCGGGCTGGTGGGCTGGACGATAAACACGTCCTCGCCGCGGACGTTCTCCTCGATCTTTACGAACGTCTCACCGTCAGGGAAGGCCGACACGGTGCATTTGCCCATTTCAATGCCGACAGCTTTGCAGATGGCGTCGGACAGGGGCGGGTTGGCTGTGCCGCTGAAAATCTTCACAATGCGCTCAAAAAATTCTTCGCCGGGAAAAAAATACCACCCGAACGCGGGTGGAACCGGGCGAGAAATAACGTGCGGACTCTAACGGGCGACTTCACTGGCGCAAGAGGAATTTTGGCGCCGCTTCCGCTCTGACCACGCTCCAATGCTGCCGCACTTCCCGCTTTACACACCGAAGTCGTTGCGCAAAAACTTCCCGCTGTGCCGTCAGACACTTTGGCAAGCCACCGGCGCGGAGGCAGGCCGGGCCAGCAGGAATTTGGATTCCGGGCCACGGTCGATTTGGGCAGGGCCATCCGCCGGTCGCAAGATTATCTCCTGAGCATCCAGAAGCCCGAAGGCTACTGGGTCGGCGAACTCATGGTCGATTCCACACTGGTTTCGGACCTGATCTGTTACCACCACTGGAACGGAAAGGTGGACAAGGTCTGGCAGCGCAAGGCGATCAATCACATCCTCTCAATGCAGTTGCCCGACGGCGGGTGGAACACTTATTACGGTGGCCCCGCCGAGGTCAACGCCACCATCAAGGCCTACCTCGCGCTCAAGCTCGCCGGCGTCCCGAGCACCGACCCGCGCATGTTGAAGGCGCGCGAAGTGGCCCGGTCCTTTGGCGGCGTGCCGCGGATGAACACGTTCTCAAAGCTCTACCTCGCGCTGCTCGGTCTGGTCGAATGGCGTCACGTGCCATCCATCCCGTGCGAGGTGCTGCTCATCGGCAAGTGGTTCCACGTGAACTTCTGGGACATGAGCAACTGGTCGCGCGCCATGCTCGTGCCGCTCGCGATCATCAACCACTTCCGCCCCACGCGCCCGTTGAACAACGGCGTCACGCTCGACGAGCTTTATCCCAATGGAAAACACGAACTCGACGAGTCGTTCCGCCCACGTTACTTCGACTTCAGCCTGCGAAACTTTTTCCTCTGGCTCGACAAGCTGCACAAGCTGGCCGAGTGGGTCCAGCGCCGCGGCCTGCATCCGTTTCGCCAGCGCGCGCTCAGAAAGGCCGAGCAATGGATCCTCGAACGCTTCGAAGGTTCTGACGGTCTCGCCGCAATCTTTCCCGGAATCCTCAACTCGCTCATCGCGCTCAAGGCGCTCGGTTACCCGGACGATCACCCCGAAGTGCGCCGTGTGGAGCACGAGTTGAAGAAGCTCGAACACGAGGAGGCCGATACGGTGCGCATCGAGCCGTGTTTCTCGCCGGTTTGGGACACGGCCATCGTCAACATCTGCCTCGCCGAGTCGGGCGTGCCGTCCGATCACCCCGCACTCAAACGCTCAACCGACTGGCTGATCGAAAAGGAAATCCGCTTCCGCGGCGACTGGCATCACAAGAACCCGGCGAAGGTCGAGCCGAGCGGCTGGGTCTTCGAGTTCAACAACAAGTGGAATCCCGACGTGGACGACACGGCGATGGTGCTGCTCGCGTTGCGCAAAGTGCCGACGGACGACCCGCGACGTCGCGACGAATGTTTCCGCCGCGGTTACACCTGGATGCTCGCCTTCCAGTGCAAGGACGGCGGCTGGGCGGCCTTCGACAAGGACTGCACCAAGGGCATTCTCGAAAAGGTTCCCTTCGCCGACCACAACGCGATGCTCGATCCCGAGTGCGTTGATATCACCGCGCGCATTCTCGAAGTGATGGGCTACGAAGGCGTCGGCCTCGAAAACCCGCAGGTGCAACGTGCGCTGGCATACATCA
>DATDFH010000678.1:0-7273 GCA_036522715.1 Verrucomicrobiia bacterium | reverse complement strand
GCTGCGTTGAAGGACGCGAAGCTCGCCGACGCCCTCAAGCTCGCCACCGCCGACAAGTCCGAAGCGCTCCGCAAGGAAGCCAGCAAGTTCCTCGGCACCGGCGACGCATCGAGCGCCGTGGATTCGCTCACGAAGACACTTCAGCGCGGCTCCATCGGCGAGCAACAAGCCGCTTACGAAGCGCTCGCGAACATCAAAGGCAAGGAAGCCGACGCTGTGATCCGCAAGGCGCTCGACAACCTGCTCGCCGGCAAACTCCGCGCCGAACTCGCGCTCGACGTGCTCACGGCCGCCGCCAAGCGCACTTCGCCGAGCATCAAGGACAAGCTCAAAGCTTACGAAGCCAAGCGCGACGCGAAGGACGACCTCGCCGCGTGGCGCGAAACGCTCTTGGGCGGCGACGCCGCGGACGGCCGTAAGATTTTCTTCGAGCGAGCCGAGGCTGGTTGCTTCCGCTGCCACAAGGTCAGTGGCGAGGGCGGCGACGTTGGCCCCGAACTCGCCGGCCTCGTCGCGCAGAAGGGCCGCGACTACATCCTCGAATCAATTCTCTATCCGAACAAGCACATCGCCACCGGCTACGAGTCGTTGACCGTGACGCTGAAGGCGGGCCAGAGCTACGCGGGTCTGGTGAAAGGCGAGGATGCCAAGACGCTCACGCTGAACTCGCCTGAGGACGGCCTGCTCAAACTCTCGAAAGCCGAAATCGCTCGGCGCGCCGCGGGTCTCTCACCGATGCCCGAAGGGCTTGACCACATCCTGACCAAGCAGGAGATACGCGATCTGATCGAGTTCATCGCGACCGCGAAGCCGCCAGCGAAGTGAGGAGCGTTTTTGTCTTAACGCAAAGGCGCAAAGACTCAAGGAAGAGAGGCAGACTGAGCTTGAACGTCTTTCCTTTCCTCTTTGCGCCTTCGCGCCTTTGCGTCAAAAATCTTGGTGCCGCACGCGAGTCAGCGCGGGGACGGAAAAGACTTTGCAAAAGACGCACCCGTTTCCCACTCTGATGGTATGACGCAGCCGCTCGCGTTGGTCGCTTACGAGAACCTGATGCCGGGAAGCCAGTTGGTGAACCGGCTCCAGGATCTCGGCTATCGCGCGCACCAGGTTGTTGACGTGACGAAGCTGGTCGAAGTGGCCGAGAAGGAAAAGCCGATGCTCGTGGTTATCGATCTCCTGTTCACCAAGATTGACATCTGCGCCTTGATTACGCGGCTGCGGAAAAACCCGGCGACCGAGCACATTCCCGTGCTGGCCTTCGCTTCAGGCTCCAACGAAAAGCTCCAGGAATCCGGCCGGCTTGCTGGCGCAAAGATCGTTGCGAGCGAGGAAGCCGTGCAGCATCACCTGCCGCAATTGCTCGAACAGGTTCTCGCCGTGGAGTGAAGGTCATTCACCGGCCGGTTACGCATTACTCATCACTCCTTACGCCCCATGCCCATCCCTTCTGTCAAACTCGTCCAAGGCATCCACGTGATGCACCTGTTCTTCCGCATCGACCGCGCGCGCTGGAATGCGCTGCCCGCCGGTGAATCCGCCGCTGCGCGCGAACGGCTTGATGCGATTGCGAAAAAATTCTCCGGCCCCGCCCATCCGCGCGTGATGACGTTTGCAGGTGTCGGCGGGAAGGCGGACGTGGCATTCATGCTTTTTGCCGCTGAGTTGCAGCAGATCAGCGCGATGCAGCGCGAGGTGGAACTAGCGTTTCCCGCAGGCGTGTTGCAGCCGGTTTACTCTTACCTCAGCGTCACCGAGTTGCCCGAGTACGTCACGACGGACGACGACTTGAAGCGCATGATCGAGCACGGCGAACGCAAGTTGACGCCCGGCACGCCGGAGTTCGACCAGGCCTTCGCCGCCGCCAAGCAGCGCAATGACGAGTACAAGCACTACCGCCTCTACCCGGAGATGGAGGATTGGGAGATCATGTGCTTCTACGGCATGAGCAAAAAGCGCGAGCTGGCCGACAACTGGTATTCGCTCGACTTCGACGCGCGCAAGAAGCTCATGGGCGGCCACGCGAAGACCGGGCGCAAGTACGCCGGCAGGATTTCCCAACTCATCACCGGCTCGACCGGCCTCGACGAGTATGAGTGGGGCATCACGTTGATGGCGCACAACCTCGATGAGGTGAAGAACATCGTGTACGAGATGCGCTTCGATGAGGTGAGCGCGCGCTACGGCGAGTTCGGACCGTTCTACATCAACCTGCGCTTGCAGCCGGCGGACTTGTGGGAACATTTGCGGTTGTAGATGCCAGACACCGAACATCCAACGTCGAACGTCCAACATCGAACGAAGGCACGTCTGTCATCCGACGCTTCGATGTTCAATGTTCGATCTTCGGTGTTCGATGTTTCTTCTTCCGCCGTTCGCTCCCTCTACATCCACGTCCCGTTCTGCGCGCACAAGTGCGAGTACTGCGCGTTCTTCTCCGAGACGCCCAGCGGCGAACTGGTCAACCGCTACCTCGCAGCACTCGTCCGCGAAATGGAACTGGTCGCGCACGAGTTGAAGCCTGAGACGGTTTTCTTCGGCGGCGGCACGCCGTCAATCCTGACGCTCCACCAGTGGGAGCAAATTGGCGAAGCGATGCGGCAGCTCAATCTGCTCGGCGCCGCGGAGTGGACAGTAGAGTGCAATCCCGCCACCGTCTCGGCTGATAAGGCGAAGCTGCTGCGCGACCTCGGCGTGAACCGCATCTCAATGGGCGTGCAGTCACTCGACGAGAGATTGCTCGACCGGCTCGGCCGCATTCACAGCCGCGAGCAGGTGTTCAAGTCGTTCGACATCCTGCGCCGCGCCGGTTTTGACAACGTGAACGTCGATCTGATGTTCGCGATTCCGACACAGACGATGGAACTTTGGCGCGCAACGTTGCGCGACGCGTTCGCGATGGGCAGCGAACACCTTTCCTGTTACGAGGTGATCTACGAGGAGGATACGCCGCTCTTCGCGCAGCTCCAAGCTGGCGAGTTCGACGTGGACGAAGACCTGGCGTGCGCGATGTATGACGAGTTGATCGAGACTGCGGCGGCGCACGGCTTCCGCCAGTACGAGGTGGCGAACTTCGCGAAGGACGAATCCAGAATCCAGAATCCAGAATCCAGAATCCCTTCCCACGCCTGCCGACACAACCTCGGTTACTGGCGTGGTGTGGATTCGCACGGCCTGGGCCCGAGCGCGAGCGGTTACGTCCACGGCGTGCGCACGAAGAACTGGAGCAACACGCAACTTTACTGCGAGCAACTGGAGAAAGGCGTCCGCGCCATCGAATCGCGCGAGGAACTCCCGCCCCTGCGCCGCGCGGGCGAACTCGCCGCGTTCGGCCTGCGCATGGTCGCCGGCTGGCCCTTCGACGAATTCAAGCACCGCACCGGCTTCGACCTGCGCCGCGAATGGAGCCTCGAATTGACCGAACTCGTCCACGACGGTCTTGCCGTTGTCGAATCTGACCGCGTCCGCCTCACTCCCCGCGGTTTGCGTTTCGCCGATCTTGTAGCCGAGCGGTTTTTGCGCTAGAAGGCGGACGTGCAATCAAGCCCGCACCGGAGCCGGGGTTTCCAGTTTGCGTCCGCGCTTTTCACTGGCGTATCCTGCGTCGGGGCGTGCCTCGCTCAATGGGGCGCCGTTGACCCGGGATTCACACCCAGTCTCCAACCGCTCCCGAGCAGCCCGTACCGTCTGGCGCCGATGGATGATGGCCGGACACTCGTCCACGGGCGTTTCGATTTCGCAAACGGCCTTCCCCGCCAGCGGCTGGTCCGGTTGCTGGCCGACGGCCAGGTGGACACGAACTTCAACGTCGCGATCGACCCCGCCCTCACGTTCTTCGGGACGCTGCTTCCGTCGAGCAATGCGACGACGCTCGCGCTCGGCTCTTTCGCCGATGGGATGGGCCCGTCGCGCCGCGGCCTCTTTCGAATCCGGTCGGACGGGTCGCTCGATCCCGCGTTCAATCCGCAATCGAGTTTCGTGTTCGGCGCCGCCGTTGCGCTGCAAGCAGACGGAAAAATCCTCGCTGCGGTCTCAGTGCCCGCCGGCGCGACGAACGCGACGCCGCTCGTCGTCCGGCTGAACTCCGACGGCACGATCGATCCAGGCTTCGACTCCGCGATGGTGGTGGCGCCGTGCGAACACGATGCCGTTTATGCGCTCCAGTCGCTGCCGAACAACCAGGTTCTTGTTCGGGGTGCTTTCCATCAGCCGTCGGGGTTGTTGTCGGATAGTTTTATCAGACTGAACGGCGACGGCTCGCTGGATGCAAACTTTGCGGTCACCAATTTCGTCTCGATCAGGGAATTCGCGGGCCAGCCGGATGGCCGCATCCTGGTGAGCTACGATAACCAGGCCATCGTTCCGCCCGATCGCGGCCTGGCGCGGTTGCTCACGAACGGGCAGTTGGACCCGAGCTTCAACGCACCCAAGGACACGAACATTTCGTATTTCGGGATCTCGCCCCAATCGAATGGCGCCGCCTACGTTGTCATGTCCGTGCAGACGAATGCGTTCTATGACTTCAGTTCCGTGCACTTGGTGCGGTTGAAATCAGACGGCGTGGTTGATGACGCCTTTCAGCCTTCGATCCTGAGCAACCGGTTCACTGGCACCTATCGCGCGCTGCCCGACGGGCGGATTCTGGCCAGCCTCACCGACGGCTCGGTGGTTCGTCTGCTCCCCAGCGGCGCGCTCGATCCGACATTTAACGCATCGGTCGCGTCTCTTCCCGAGGTCGTGTCGGTCGTCGCCTTGTCGAACGGCAACCTGGCAATCAGCGGATTGCTTGCCCAAGCCGGCACCAACCAGGTCGGCAGCATCGCAGTCCTTCAATCGAATGGTCTTCCCGTCCCCGGCTTCACTGCGACATTGAGCGCGGGAGCCCCGGTGTATCGCCTCCTAGCGCAGACAGACGGCAAGCTCGTCGTGCTGGGCAGCCGCGGCGTCGCGGGGGCGGCGGTGACGCGATTGAATTCCGACGGAAGCATTGACGCGGGCTTCGGCAATCCGTTTGCGACGGACTCGTTTGCGTCGGACGGCGTGGTGCAACCCGATGGCAAGTTGCTGGTCTGCGGCGGTTTTATCAGGACGAACAGCGTGACACCATCCTTCCTCCAGCGGCTGAACTCCGACGGAAGCATCGACCCCGGCTTCGCGGCGACGACCGAGATCGAGGGCAACGCATTCCGGTTGCTGGTGCAGGCCGATGGGAGATTGCTCCTGAGCGGCTCGTTCTCACAAACGAACGGTGCAGGACCCTTGACGGTGGTCCGGCTGACGGCCTCGGGCGCAATCGACCCCACGTTCAACGCCGTGTCCGCGACCAACGTGAACCTGGACTTGCTGAGCCTCCAGCCGGACGGGCGGATATTCGCGCGGCGAAGCTCTTCGCTGACCCTGTCGCTTTTGCCGTGTCAGCCGATTTCCAACGGGCCACCGTCCTCGTTCACCTCCGCGCCCGAGGCGGCGGCGATCCCATCGGCAGGGGCAGTGTTCCGGCTGAACAGCGACGGTAGTTTCGATTCGACTTTCCAGCCCGCGCTCGGCTCGAACAGCTCCGTCTTAGTCGCAATGCCATTGGCCGACGGACGGATTCTCGTCGGTGGACGGCTCTACAACACGAATGGCGTCTGGCTCGGGAACACGCTGCGACTCGAATCCGACGGGCGGATTGATCTGCTCTTCGCGGTGGAATCCGAACTCGGTTCGGTTGTGAACGCTTTGCTCGTGGAAGCTGACGGTGCGGTCGTGCTGGGCGGAAGTTTTCTCTCCGTCAATGGGACTTCGCGGCTCTCGCTCGCGCGCGTGATCCCGACGGGACGGTCGCGATTGAGCATTGGCATCGGAAGCGGCGTTCGCCTCGTCGGCGAGCCGGGCCGCGCGTACCGCGTGGAAACTTCGGCGGATTTGGCGAATTGGACCCTGTTGACGAACGTGGTGGCAACGAACACGTCGATTCCTGTCAGCGACCCCGGCGCGGCGACGGGCACCAACCGCTTCTATCGCGCCCTGCTGATCAATCCGTAGCGGGGCAGCTTTGCGCCATGACTTCAAGAGAACTCTGCGAGATCGCCGGGCGGCTGATGCGCCAGCCGGCCGCGCCGTATTTCGAGGACGCGGTGCGCGCGGAGGCGATGAACATCTGTCGTGAACACGGACTCAGTCACGAGCTGGACCAAAACGGAAACTTGATCGTGCGCCTGCAAACCGCGCGCGGTGTCCGCCCCATCGCGCTCGCGGCCCATCTCGATCACCCGGGCTTTCACGTCCAGCGGCGCAAAGGCGGCGGGCTGGCCGTCCAGTTTCACGGTGGAGTTTCCGCGGCGCACTTTCGGCCCGGCCTTCGCATCCGCCTGATACCCGGGGCAGTTCCGGCGCGACTGGGGCGCAAGCTCGCGGGGGATCGGCGCTTCGAGGTCGCGGGAAACGTTCCCGCCGGTGCCCGGCCGCAGTTTGCCGTATGGGAGTTGGAAGATTTCGCTGTGCGGCGAGGCCGCATCGTCGCGCGCGCGTGTGACGACCTGGGCGGAGTTGCGGTGACGCTGGCGACGCTGGTCGAACTCAAACGCCGACGCGCAAAGGTGAACGTGATCGGGGCAATCTCGCGCGCCGAGGAGGTGGGGTTCCACGGCGCGTTGATGCTCGCGGAGAAGCGCCGGCTCCCGCTGGACACGCTGGTGATCTCCCTTGAAACGTCGCGCGAGCTGCCACCGACAAAGATGGGCGCGGGTGTCATCGTGCGCGTCGGCGATCGCACGTCGATCTTCGACTCGGATGCGACGCGGTTCCTCACCGAGGTTGCCGCGGGCATCCAGCGGCGCGATTCCAGGTTCCAGTTCCAACGCGCGCTGATGTCCGGCGGCACCTGCGAGGCGACGGCGTATCAGGAGTACGGTTACCAGACGGCGGCGGTTTGCGTGGCGCTGGGTAACTACCACAACTGTGCGCCGGGCCACCGCATTGCGGCGGAGTTTGTGTGCGCAGACGATCTGGTCGGGATGCAGCGGCTGCTCGCGGAGACGGCGCGTTCGATGCCGCGCTTCGACGCGCTGGTGGCGAAATTGCCGGCGCGATTGCGGAAGCTCGCACGTCAGGCGGACCGTGCGCTGCGAGGCAAGAGACGGTGGGTAACTTTTTGAGATTCTGCTTGTCTCAAAACTCGGTTGCCGCTCTACAAGGCGCGGTTCCTCAGACCTATGAGTTTTGACGCGCGTGATCTCGTGCTCACCGTGTTGGGCACGGCCTTTCGTGGCTTGCTGCTTTTCGCGGCGGGTTG
>DATDFH010000677.1:0-4715 GCA_036522715.1 Verrucomicrobiia bacterium | reverse complement strand
CAGCAAGTCGAGCGCAGCGTTGAGACGCTGACGCGCGCGCACGTGCGGCGGCAACGGCGGCAGTAGCGTCGGTGTCGGGCGTTTCTTCAGCAGAAGGTACGCGGCTACTCCCGCGCCGATGAGCACCAGCGCGCCGGCCAGCAGCCACCACTCCCACGGGAACGGCGGCGCGATCAGCGGCTTCAATCCGCGAATGTCATCGGCCGGAACCGCAGTCAGGTTCTGGGGCGCCTTCGTCAGCCCCGCGACGGCGGATGCGGCCGCGAAGGTGAATGGTGCCGTGCGGAGAAATCGGCTCATGACTCAACCACGGAGACGCCGCTTCTCGCGAGTCTCGAAAAAGCGCGCCAGCTCGGTGCCGTAGGGCCGGTCGGTGCGCAATTGAATGGCGTCGATGCGCAGCGAGTTCAACGCGCGCGTGGTTTCCTGCCGAGCGGCGGCGCGGCGCTGGGTGAAGCGATCACGCAGACCCGCATCGGCGGTGTTCAGCTCCACGACCTCGCCCGTCTCCGCGTCTTCGAGCACCACGCGGCCGAGCGCGGGCAACTCATCCTCGTAGCGGTCGGTGATCTGCACGGCAACCACGTCGTGTTTGCGGTGCGCCTGGCGCAACGCCGTCTGCGAAGTTCGCACGAGCGAAAGCGCCTCGAACTCTGCGCCCGGCTGACCGTGTCCAAGAAAATCCGAGATCACGACCGCAATGGCGCGGTGCGGCGTGACGCGCGTGAGGAACTCCAAGGCCACGGTGAGATTGGTGCCGCGTCCAGCCGGTTCGGAGAAAAGAATCTCACGGATCACGCGCAGCACATGCCGGCGGCCTTTGCGCGGCGGGATGAATTTCTCCACGCTGTCGGTAAAGAGGATCAGACCTACCTTGTCCGCGTTGCGGATGGCGGAGAAGGCGAGCACGGAGGCGATTTCCGCGGCCAGCTCGCGCTTGGATTGGCCCGCCGAGCCGAACAGCCCCGAGCCGCTGAGATCGACGAGCAGCATCACCGTCAGCTCGCGTTCCTCGACGAACTTCTTGATGAACGGATGGTTCATCCGCGCGGTGACGTTCCAGTCAATTGAGCGCACGTCATCGCCGGGCTGGTATTCGCGCACCTCGTCGAAGTTCATGCCCTGGCCCTTGAAGACGCTGTGATACGCGCCCGCGAGCGATTCGGTCACGAGCCGGTTCGTGCGAATCTCGATCTGGCGGATTTTCTTGAGCAGCTCGCGGGGGATCATCGCTCAACCCTCAATTGCCGCCGATAACGCCAATAGCAAAAGCTAGCGATGCTGCCAAATACAACGGCTCCTAGAAACCCGCCTTGCGGTGTGATCAACACGACTGACACCGACCTCACCTCGGAGGAATTCGGGCGCTTTGCTTGACCGATTTCCCCAAGCGCGAACAGTGCGCCGATCATTAGCAGAATGATCGCAGGGAATGCGGTTAACAATGTCGTCACAAGCCAGAAGTCTTTGCGAAGGTTCATCGGCCTTCCCAACGGTTACGGCACCGGCAATTCATCAAAGATCCGCTTGATGATGTCCTCGCTCGTCTTCTCCTCGGCCTCGGCTTCGTAAGTGATGGCGACGCGGTGGCGGAGGACATCCATGCCGATGCTTTTCACGTCCTGCGGCGTGACGTAGCCGCGGCCACGGAGGAACGCGTGGGCCTTGGCGGTGAGCGTCAGCGCAATGGTGGCGCGCGGCGAGGCACCAAGTTGGATAAGGCCCTTGAGCGGGAGCTTGTAGGTCTCGGGCGAACGCGTCGCGCACACGATGTCGACGATGTAGTCCTTCACCTTGTCGTCGATGTAGATCGCGTTGACGATTTCGCGCGCGGCGAGGAGGTCCTGCGGTTCGACGACGGCCTGCGCGCTCGGCAGGCCGGAAGTGCGCGCCATGAGGTCAAGAATCAGCCGCTCTTCTTCGCGCGACGGGTAGCCGATCTTGAGCTTCAACATGAAGCGGTCCACCTGCGCCTCGGGCAGCGGGTAGGTGCCTTCCTGCTCGATGGGATTTTGTGTGGCGAGAACGAGGAACGGTTCATCGAGGCGGAAAGTGTTCTCGCCGATGGTGACCTGGCGTTCCTGCATGGCTTCAAGCAAGGCGCTCTGCACCTTGGCCGGCGCGCGGTTGATTTCGTCGGCGAGGATGAGGTTGGCAAAGACCGGGCCGCGCCGCGTGGTGAACGCGCCGGATTGCGGGTTGTAAATCTGCGTGCCCACCACGTCGGCCGGCAGCATGTCGGGCGTGAACTGGAGCCGCGAGAACTTCACGTTGAACGTCGCGGCGAGCGACTTGACGGCGAGTGTCTTGGCAAGTCCGGGCACGCCTTCGAGCAGCACGTGGCCGTTGGCGAGCAGGCCCACGACGAGCCGCTCGGTGAGGTAGCGCTGGCCGACGATGACCTTGCCCAGTTCGTTGAACAGCGGATGGAGGAACGCCCCGGCCCGCTGCACTTCTTGATTGATCGCGTTGATACCTGTGCTCATGTGGAAACTCGGACGGCAGATTGACAGATGGACCCTGGAAAATGTTCAGCCTTCATTCGGCGTTCCCGGCCGTGCCAGCGGCGTGAAATCCGCTTGTTGCGAAATGACTCCTCGCCCCGCCCGTCCGGATAGCGGAATCCAAAGTCGTTGGTCTCTTAATGCCGATTGACCCATAGATGAAGCCTTTAGCTAGCTGGCCGCTGCGCGCTTGTAAAGTTCGAGGATCAACCGCGGCTGGCGCGAAAGGCGAAACGTGCTTGTTTAAGCGCGTGATTTTGTCACTAATCCCACGCACCTGAACGCACCACTCGACCGAAATGGACAAACGAATCCTGCTCCCACTCATTGCCGCGTTCGCGCTCGCGGGCTGTGAATCAACCTCCCGGAAATCCACCGAAGCTCCGCGCACCTTCAAGGCGCTCCAACGCGACGCGGCGCGGCACCAGCTCGCCCTCACCTTGCCCGCCATTGAAACCTCGCCAGCGGCAGCGAAGGCTGGCACCGACGCCATCATCGCCTCGGGCAACCGCGCGCTCGACCGCATCGCGAAGCTCGATCGCAGTCGGCTGACGTTGGACAACACGGTGCGCGCGCTGGATGACGCCGGCTACGAGATCGGCCTCGTGGCAAACCGGCTCGGGCTCATCAAGGAGACGAGCCCCGATCCAAAACTGCGCGAAGCGGCGACAGAGGAGACCAAGAAGCTTCAGGATTGGACGGTCGGTCTCGATTACCGCGAGGATGTCTACGCGACGCTCAAGGCTTACGCGGGCACGCATCCCAAACTCAGCGGCGAGGCCAGGCGCGCATTCGACGAAACGATGCGCGACTACCGCCGCGCCGGATTGGAGTTGCCCAAGGCGCAACGCGACGAGGTGGAAAAGCTCCGCAAGGAACTCGCGCGCAAGGAAACCGATTTTCAGAGCAACATTACGGAATCGAAAGCACCGGTGAAGTTCACCCGCGCTGAGATGGAAGGTGTGCCCGAGGATTTCCTCAAGCAGCCCGGCCTCAAGACCGGCGTGTACGAATACACGCTCAACGCGAATATCACGCTTCACTACATAATGGTGATGGAGAACGCGAAGTCCGAAGCCGCGCGCAAGCGGATGCTCATCGCGCGGAACAACGTCGCAAAGGAGAAGAACGTTGCGCTGATGAACGAGATCGTTCAACTCCGCCAGCAGATCGCGGCGAAGCTAGGTTATAAATCGTGGGCGGATTTTCAGACGGAGATCAAGATGGTGAAGAGCGCCGCGACGGCCATCGACTTCATGCAGCGGCTCAAGACCGGCCTCCAGCCGAAGTTCGATGCCGAGTTGCGCGCGTTCGCCGAGATCAAGCAGCGCGAGACCGGCGACGCGAAGGCGAAGATCACCCTTTGGGATTGGCGCTACTTCGCCAACCAGTTGAGGAAGCAGAAATACACCGTCGATACCGAGGCGCTGCGCGTTTATTTCCCGTACGAGAAGGCGCTGCGCGGAATGTTCGACGTGTATCAAACCATTTTCGACGTGCGCATCGCCGAGCTGTCAAACGGCTTCTACAACTGGCATCCGTCGGTGAGACTCTTCGCGGTGACCGACGCGAAAACTGGCGAACCACTGGGCGCGTTCTACCTCGACATGTTTCCGCGCGACGGCAAATACAATCACTTCGCGCAGTTCCCGATCATCCCCGGCAAACGTCTGCCCGACGGCCGCTACCAGCGCCCCGTCGCCGCGCTCATCTGCAACTTCCCGCCGCCGCAGACGGACAAGCCCTCGCTGCTCACGCACGATGAGGTCGAGACGCTCTTCCACGAGTTCGGCCACTGCATGCACACGATGCTCACGCAGGCGGAGTTCTCACGCTTCTCCGGCACGAGCGTGCCCGGCGACTTCGTCGAGGCGCCCTCGCAGATGCTGGAGAACTGGATCTGGAACAAGACGGTGCTCGACAGTTTCGCGGCGGACTACCGCGACCCTTCGAAAAAGATTCCGGCGGAAACCATCGCCCAACTCAAGGCCGCCAAACTCGCGACCATCGGCGCGCACTATCGCGGGCAACTCGCCTACGGCCAACTCGACATGGCCTTGCACGCGGGCGTGAAGCCGGGAGAAAAAGTTGATTGCGTCAAGATCACCAATCCCGTCCTGAGCGACACGTTTTTGCCGGTAATCGAGGGCACGGCGTTCATCGCGGGCTTCAACCACATGGCGGGCGGCTACGATGGCGGCTATTACGGCT
>DATDFH010000676.1:0-4444 GCA_036522715.1 Verrucomicrobiia bacterium | reverse complement strand
GGGCACGATGCGCATCCGGCTCAACGACAATCTGCTCAACCGCTGCACGCTCCCTGAGATCGAGATGGTGATGGGCCACGAGATGGGCCACTACGTGCTCAACCACATCTACAAACTCGTGTTCTTCCTCGGTGTGGTCATGGTGGTCGGGATGTACGCGCTGCGTCGTGCCATCGAGCGGTTGCTCGCGCGGTTCGGGACGCAGTGGGGCATCAGCGGCCCCGGCGATCCGGCCGTCATCCCGCTCGCTTTGTTCCTGATCTCGGCCTTCATGTTTGTGCTGACGCCGGCGATGAACACGGTAATCCGTGTGCAGGAGGTGGAGGCCGACTTGTTCGGATTGAATGCCTCCCGTCAGCCCGATGGCTTCGCGGAGGTTTCGCTCAAACTTGCCGAGTACCGCAAACTGGAACCCGGGCCGGTCGAGGAATTCCTTTTCTACGATCATCCGAGCCCCGCGACGCGAATCCGCACGGCGATGCGGTGGAAGGCGGAACACCTTCCCGCAAATGTCAGTTCTCAATGAACCGCGAGCGAGTCGGAGGCTTGAACTCCGCGGCGTAACGCGCACCATGCTGCCGTCGTCTTTGCCTCCGACCAACATGAAACGTCAACTCGCTCTCCTCCTCATCGCAACTCTCGCTGCGGCGTCGCTTCACGCGCAAGATGTACCCAAGAAACGCCCCGAGCGCCCCGTCACGAGCAAGATCCCCGAAGCGCAGCGCAAACTTGGCACGATGCCGATTCCACCCGGCACGCGTGTGCTGCGCGATCTCGCTTACGTGCCTGATGGCCACGAGCGGCAGAAGCTTGATCTCTATCTGCCCGAGAAGGGCGGGAACCTACCGCTCATCGTGTGGATTCACGGCGGCGGCTGGCAGAACGGGAGCAAGGACCGCACTCAGGCGGTGAAGTTCGTCCCGCAGGGCTATGCGGTCGCGAGCATCAACTACCGCCTCAGCAGCCACGCGATTTTCCCGGCGCAGATCGAGGACTGCAAAGCGGCCATCCGCTGGTTGCGCGCGCACGCGAAGGAGCACGGCATCGATCCGCAGCGCATCGGCGTTTGGGGTTCATCGGCCGGCGGACATCTCGTCGCGATGCTTGGCGTGACCGGCGACGTGAAGGAGTTCGACAAAGGTCTGAACCTCGACCAATCGAGTCGTGTCCAATGTGTGGTGGACTTCTTCGGCCCGACCGAGTTGTTCACGATGCAGGCGCAGACGGTGATCCAAGGTCCGATCAACCATGATGCGCCCGAGTCGCCGGAATCAAAGTTGATCGGCGCGACGGTGAAAGAAGCCAAGGCGAAGGCCGACAAGGCCAGCCCGTTGACCTATGTCTCGAAAGGCGGCGCACCGATTTTGATCATGCACGGCGACAAAGACCCATTGGTGCCGCTCAAGCAGAGCGAAGTGTTCCTTGAAGCGCTCAAGAAAGCCGGCGTGGACGCGACGCTGCACGTCGTGCCGGGCGCCGGACACGGTTTCGGCGGGCCTGAAATCGACGAAAAGGTTGGCGCGTTTTTCGCTTCCCATCTCAAGCGTGCGCCGAGTCAGTGAGCGCGCGGAAATGTGACCGCGGCTGATTTGCAAAAGCGCGCGACGCATTTATCCTGAGCCAACATGCCAGAGCAGAAAAAGAAACCAGGGACGCCCCCTAGCGTCAGCAAGCCGGCTTCACCGGAAACTCCGCAGCCGCCGCTCGGCGACGTGCTCTCGCGCGAGGAGTTGGACGGGTTTTCGACGCTCCAGATTCTCGACCTGATCGCGCACAAGCTGCCGCCACGGCATTCGTCGCTGCTGGATCTCGTCTATCTGCGCGAGCGCGTTGTGGCGTTGGAGGAGATGAACGACCAGGCGCGCACCGCCATCGAGAAGCTCGACGCGATCATCGAGAAACTGCGCTCCCCCGCGTATCGCGTCGGCACGTTTCTCGCACCAGTCGAGCCGGACAAGGCGCACGTGTGCTTAGGCGGCGCCGATTACGTCTGCCGCGTCGATCCGGCGATTCCGATGGCGAGCCTGCAGGTTGGGCAGCGCGTGCTCTGCAACGAGGCCTTCAACATCGTCAACGGGCTCGGCTTCGACCGCAGCGGCCCCATCGTGCGCGTGGATGAATTGCTCTCCGACGGCCGGCTCCGCATCGGCCAGGAATCCGGCCTCATGCCGCTGGTGATCAAACGCTCGTCGCTGCTGGTGAAGGAAAAGATCAAACCCGGCACCGAGGTGCGCCTCGACGTGAACCAGCGCGTCGCCCTCGAAGTCATCGGCGTCGGCAAGCGCATCGAGCGTTCGCTCGAAACGGTGACGAAGGTTCCGTGGTCGTCCATCGGCGGCCAGGTGGACGCGGTGCAGGCAATTCGCGACACGATCGAGCTGCCGTATCTGCATCGCGACCTGTTCAAGCGCTTCGACCATCACGTGCCCAAGGGCTTCCTGCTCTACGGCCCGCCCGGTTGCGGCAAGACGATGCTCGGCAAGGCCACCGCGTATAACCTGCGCCAGCAACTCAAAGCGCAGACCGGCGTGGATCACCCGGAATTCTTCCTGCACGTCAAAGGCCCCGAAATTCTCAACATGTGGGTTGGCGAATCCGAGCGGCAGGTGCGCGATCTTTTCGCCCAATGCCGCGAGCGCGCGGGCGAAGGCGCGCTCGCGTTTCTCTTCATCGACGAAGCCGAGTCGATCCTCGGCACGCGCCGCGCGGGGCGTTATCAAAGCATCCTCAGCACGCTCGTGCCGATGTTCTGCTCGGAGATGGACGGCTTGGAACCGTTGCAGAATGTCGTCGTGATCCTCGCCTCGAACCGCGCCGACTTGATCGACCCCGCGATTCTGCGGCCCGGCCGCATTGACCGGAAGATCAAGGTCAACCGTCCGAACGAAGAGGACGCGCGGAAGATTTACGAAATCTATTTGCCGGAAACGTTGCCGCTCGCCGAACCGCGACCCGTGCTCGCTGAGGCGGTCGCGCGCGAGCATTACGCGAAGTCGTCTGAGAACCGTTTTCTCGAAGTCGCCTTCCGCAGCGGTAAGAAGGAATTCCTCCACCGCGGCGACTTGGCCAGCGGCGCGATCATCGCGGCGGTGGTCGAGCGCGCCAAGAGCATCGCCATCAAGCGCTCGATCGACACCGGCCAGGAAACCTTCCTCACGCGCGAGGATTTGCTCGTGGCGCTCAACCGCGAGTACGTCGAGAACGATCTCTTCCCGGCGACCGACATCACGGAGGACTGGCTCAAGCTCACCGACTTCGACCCGGAGAACGTCATCAAGCTCGGGCCTGTGCGTCCGGTGAAGTCCGAGTCGAGCGGCGTGATTTGAAATCGGGCAAGCGGCCCAAAGGAAGCGACACTGGATGAAAGAAACGATTCCAACTCGGTCAAGAACTACAGCCGCGACGCGACGTGACTGTTCTCTGGACGTCTTTCGCCCATACCCTGCGGGGTGGCGACTCGACATCGCATGAACTCGCCGATCATCCAATTCGGCCTGGAAACCGAGATCGGCATCGATCGCGATTGCGAGGGCGAGTTGGATGTCGTCGCGGAGTCCATTGCGCTCGTGCGCAGCGCCACCGAGCCGGGCGTGCGGCTGCGCTGGGATTACGAGAGCGAGGACCCGCACGCCGACGCGCGCGGTTTTCACGTGCAGGAACTGCGGCAGGATTACGACGAGGCGAATTACTTCGAGCAGGATTCCCATCGCGAGCTGAGTTACACGGAGATCAAGAGCGACCTTGTGCTGGGCAACGGCGCGCGCTTCTACAACGACCACGCGCACCCCGAATACTGCACGCCCGAGTGCAGCACGCTCGACGAACTGGTCGCACACGACCGCGCGGGCGAACGCATCCTGATGGCCTGCGCCGCGCGGCTCTCGGCGGAGCGCAACTCGACCGTGCGACTCTACAAGAACAACACCGACTTCCGCGGGCACAGCTACGGCTGCCACGAGAATTATCTCCTGCCGCGTTCGCTGCCCTGGCCGGTGCTGGCGCAGGGGATGCAGGCGTTCCTCGTGACGCGCCAGATTTTCTGCGGCACGGGTAAATTCGCCATCGAGGCCGAGGACCGGTTTCTCTCGTCGGGCTTCCAGCTTTCGCAACGCGCGGATTTCTTCAGCGAGCTTCAGAGCGTGGACACGATGCAGAAGCGGCCGATCGTCAACACGCGCGATGAGCCGCACGCCGACCCGCAAAAGTGGCGGCGCTTCCACGTCATCCTTGGCGACGCCAACATGTCGGCGTTCGCGACGCGGCTGAAGGTCGGCACGACGGCTCTGGTGCTGGAGGCGCTCGTGCGCAATCCAGAGGCCGCGCTTCCATCGCTGGCCCGGCCGATCGAGGCGCTGCGGGCGATCTCGCGCGATCCGAAGTTCAAATGGGAAGTCCGCCTGTTGGGCCGCAAGGCCGCCACGGCGGTGACGATTCAGCGGCTCTA
>DATDFH010000675.1:0-3582 GCA_036522715.1 Verrucomicrobiia bacterium | reverse complement strand
AGTGGAACGAGACGACGCGCCCGAGCCACGGCACCCAGCCGGGATCGAGGTCGAGCGCCGCCCGCCGGATGCGCACGTCGGCCTCGTGCAGCCGGAAGAAGAGGTTCACGTGCGTGTCGGTGATCGCGACGCGCGCGGGCCGGCGCACGAGCGTCTTCAAACCCAGTCCGCACTCACGCCGCGCCAGCCGATGCGCGCCCAGCGCGAGCGCGGCTGCCAAGGGATCGAGGTCACGAGGAAAGTTTTCGCCGCGCCGCAGTGGGCGATCTTGAAGAAGTTCCCGCGCCGGACAGGTTGTTCCGCGCGGCCACGCCGCCAATGGCAACCGGCCGGTGGCGTCCAACAGCACGCGCCAGTTTCCGCGCCAGCGCGACAGCCGCAGCACGCCGCGCGTTGCCGCAAAAATTCGGGGCAGGACAAATGGCGCCGGCGCGGGTTCGTCGGCATCGGGCAACCACCGGCCCAGCTCGTCCTGCGGCGAGCGCCGGCATCGCTCGAAGACCAGTCGTAACGCTTGCCATGCTCCGCGACTTGCATCCGGTGACTCCGCGATGCCGAGCCGCACGAACAGCGGCACGAGGAAGAACAGTCCACCGCAACTGGTGAGCACGCCTTCGTGACCACCCACCGGTTTCGACACTGGCGCCACGTGCGACTGAGCTTCGTCCGGGCGCGGCGATGACGCCGTCCGCGTCGGTTCGAAACGACGCGGCGACGAAAGTGTTGGTGGTGCGCTGCGCACTGCGCGTGCGCGAAACCACTGCCGCAGCGCGCGCCGCGCGACCCGGTGCATCTCGCCCTGCGACGGCGGCACCGCAGCCTCTGCGAATAACGCGGCCGCGGCCAGCCATGTCAACCGCAGGTCAACCGGCGGGAGCTCTCCGACAATTTCGATGAACGTGCGCTGCCACGCTTCGTTCCATCCGGGCACGTCCGCGCTTTCGATCAATTCTTTGTCCGCGGGTGCATCGGGTCCTTCGGCCCGGGCATCGTCGGAGACCGGTTCATCCGGTGGGGCTGAGGAACGTTCATCGTTGCCGGAGAGCAGTGGCCGCACGTCTTCCGCCGAGAGCGAACGCAGCAGCGGCGCGAGCACGCCGATTCGGACGAGGCGGCGCGCGAGGACGAATGTCGCCGGCCATCCGCCCGCGGCCGCGATCCGTTGAAATGCCAGCCGCAACATTTCGGGGGCGGTGAGCCGCGGACTCCATCCGGTTGCGGCCGGCCCCCAGAACCATTCGTGAAGCGGAGCGCCGCGGGCGGCCCGCAGCGCCAGCGCCACCCACAATTCAATTTCATTTGGAAACCACACCGCGTCGGCGGAGATCGCGGCGCTGGTCTCCGCGAAGACGGCGGCGGTCTGCGCGGCGCGGACGTGTTGTTCGAGCCGCAGACTCCACTCGGTTGCGCTGGCGTGCGGCGAGAGCCGGCCGAGGTGCAGCGAGCGGATCACCACCACGCGGCCCTCGTCGCCCAGGCTTGCCGTGCGCAACGCGTCCTCCAGCAGCGTCCGCCCGCGCGAAGCGTGCTCCTCGCGCTGGCAGGCCAGACGCAGCCGGCGGATGCGGCGGTCGCGCGGGTTCATCGTCGAAATTGTGGCGTGCGAAGTTGAAAGCGGACGGTCGCCGCCTCGGGCCTGAGTTTCGCCGCGACGGGAACCGCGGTGACGCGAGCGGAAACCTGGCTGGTGCCGATGTCCTCGACCACCGCGCGCACGAGCGGGTTGTTGTCCTGATGCACGAGCACTTCCATGCCGATGCGCACGCGCAGTGGATCGACGGTCAGTTTGATCAGTTCGCCGGTGGTCGGAGTTGTTTCCTCGGCGACGGAGCCGGTGATGAGTTGATCCACGGGCGCGTGACTCGCAAGCAGGAGGCCGACGCGAATCAGGTCGTGGATGAGTTCGAGCGCTTCGGGCCGCGCGGCATCCACGCGCGAGTATAGCCAGTCGGCGTGAATCTGCATCTCGCGCCGCAGCGCGAACCGCACGTTGCTCCAGCGCGGCAGACGGCTGAGGTCGCGAAAATCCGCCGGTCCATCGAATTCGCCGTAGCGCTCGGCCCACAGCAGGCGCAGGAAGGGTTCCACCTGGCTGAAGTCGCGATGCAGGCAGGCGCCGACCTTGAAGAGATCGTGCAATTCCTTGGAGGCCTGTTGTGCAAGCTGCGCGGGACCGGCGTCGATCAAGTGGCCCAGCGTGAGCGTTTCCTCGGCGCGCCGGCGCAAGTCACTCCAACTCCACGTCGTAAACTGCGCCGGGTCCAGCGCGTGCACGGCCAGGGCAAAATTGGCCGAGACCGTGGCGCGCGCGATCAGGACGTGGTTGATCGCAAGGTTGAACCGGCCGCTTGACGCCGCCGGCGCCACGCGGTTGATCGTGACGGATTGCGAGGCGCGGGTCAGCAGGTCGCGCAGAGGATCGAGCCGGTCGAGTGTTTCGATCCACCGCGGCGCGTACTTGAACCAACCCGCCGGCGAGTGGCGGAACACTTCGGCCAAAGCCTGAAAGTCGGGCGGCAGCGGCAGGTCTTCCTCGAGGCAGGCGGGCACGGGCGCGATGCGCAGGGCCGGCTCGATGACGCACACCGGGGTCTCGTCGCGCGCCTCGATCGCGCGCGGCCGGTGGAAGACGAGAAAGCCGGTGTGTTCGCGCAGGACCTGCTCGCGATGATCGTTGAGGGCGTTCACGCGGTCCGTTTCCTCGTCGAGCAGCGCCTGTGCGACGGCCACGTCCTGGCGCGCCTCGGCGAGTTCGTCGTCCACGACCTTGAGGCGCTGGCGCAGGCGGGCCTGATCGGCTTCAATCAACGCGAGATTCTTGCGGCACAGTGCGATGAGGTCGCGATAAAGTTTGATCCGCGTCTCGACCGCGCGCAACGCGGCGATGGACATGTCGGCGTGTTTTACGCTGTACTCGAAGTGCTTCCCCTCGTCGTTCGGCGCGAGCGTGTCAGGCGCCCGGTGCATCACAAGGAAGTGGAAATTGAAAATGGCCGGCGAGCTGGTCTCGTCTGGCTTGTCGACAAAGTCCGTCGTAAGCCCCGCGAGCGAGAGGTCGAGTTGAAGCAACTGGTCGAAGATTTCGAGTTTGGCGTTGAACAGGTCGGTGCGCACTTCCGGGGCAAGCGCCGGTTTGAGGCGCTCAAAGTTCAGTGTGCGAACCTGGTTGGCGGTAACGCGGTTGTAGTTCGGCACCGCGGCTTCGACGAAGTCCAGGGCGTTCTTGATATGCGTCCGGGCGTCGGGGGTAAGCGAGGACGCCTTGAGGACCTCAAGCGCCTCACGAGCGGGCCCCGTCGGCACGAGGATTTCCAGTTGCGCGAGGTTTTCCCGGACACGGGGTGCTTCCATGGCTACGCTGGCGTTGATGGCGTTGAGCACCACCTGTGGCGCGGCGCGTTCCGCAACAAATACGCTGGCCGACATGGGGACCGACCGCGGGGCGGCGGGGGCTGCCGTCGGGGGCGCGGCCACCGACTTGGGTTGCGCGTCGGCGCCCACGGGACCGCCGGCGGTCGTTGGAAGGTTGGCAAACAAGTCACTGGTGAACTCCTTCCCCGCAAGCCGCGGCGTGATCGCGGT
>DATDFH010000674.1:0-2295 GCA_036522715.1 Verrucomicrobiia bacterium | reverse complement strand
ACGGCGAAGGTGACGCTCCCTGCCGGTCTCTTCGAGATCCGCCTCACCGCTCCCAATGTGTGGGCCGCGCCCGTTCATTTGACGAACGACGAAACGGTCACGATGAACGTGTGGCCGACGGTGCCATTGAGCGGATCGAGCAACGGCGCCAAAACGCTGCGCGTGCAATTCACGGCCCTCGCAAGTGACCGTCCATCGGGCGAAGTGTCATGCCAGACCGATGGCGATCGGTGGGCATGCAACATCCCGGCGGGACGCTACGACCTTCGTTTCCTTTCCTCGGGCTCGGCGCCGGAGTTCCGATTTGCCGCCCTGGTTCCCCAGCCGCCGATCCGTCTGGAGTTCGTGCGCGGCGCATCGCTGTCGGGGAAGGTCGAAGCGGTCAGTCGCATGAACGTTGCGCTCACCGATGCGGAAGTTTTCCTGACGCCCGCAAGCGGCGACGCCTCGCCGGCGAAGCAAACGACGCGCGCGAGTGTCAAAGGCCTCTTCCAGTTCAAAGGGCTGCTGCCTGGCGATTACACCGTTCACGCCGTTTCCAGAGGCCTGGCCACGCGCGCCGTGCCGGTGAAAATCGTGGCCGGATTGAACGCCGAGCTCACCGCGCCCCTGCTTCTCGACAGGCCCAGGCGAGTGACCGTCACTGTCATGCCCCGCGTCGATCCAGCCGGGAAACCCTGGAAGGTACAGCTTCTTTCGACGAACAAACGCCTGCGGCAGTTCGAGGTCGTTTCGGAATCTGCCGTGTCGCCGTCCGGCCAATGGACACATCCGCGACTGTTTGCCGGCGACTACACGGTCGTGCTCTCCACCAGCACCGGTGGCCGGTGGAAATCCGAAGACGTCACCGTCGACCGCGACGACGTGAGTGTGGTCATCGCTGGGCTCGCGGCGCGCATTCGCGGAGAGATCACACTGGGCGAGCGGCCGCTGAAGGCGGCGCTTTCGTTCGGCGGCGAATGGGGCATCAAACTCGAGTCGGATGATGAGGGCCGTTTCGAAGGCGAGATTCCGTTGGAGGAGAACGACGAGCGCGTCGTCCTGGTCGACGCCGATTCCCCCACCGTGAGGCGCACCATTCGAGCGAAGATCGAGCGCGACGGCGACGGGCTTCATGCGCGGATCGAGCTTCCTGCCACGACGCTCATGGGCCGCGTGCGGAACGCCGACGGCTCCCCGGAACCGCACGCCATCGTGGCCATGACGCGAAGCGATTCGGACGTGTTCGAACAGACATTCGCGCAATCCGATGGCAGCTTTCAGATCGCCGGGTTGGCGCCCGGCGACTACGAGGTCACCGCGGATGGATTTCAAAAATCCAGCAGATCGCTGCCTGTCGAATTGCGCCTCGATCAGACCGCGGAGGTCGAACTGGTGCTCGAGCACCAGGAACACGTGCAGGGGAGGATGACCGTCGGCGACGCACCGGTGATCGCCGCTCAAGTCTGGGCTCTTCCACGCGATGCATGGGCCCCCGCGGTTCCCTCCGCGCGCACTGACGAAAGCGGCCACTTCGAGATGGATTTGCCCCCCGGCACGACCACGTTCGACGGTGTCGCCGTCCATCCCGCGTTCGACATCATCCTCGGCCGCACCGTCATTCAAAAGGACAAGCAGATGCACATCCGGGCACAGCAGGTCGGCGGAACGCTGAACATCGAATCGGACTCGAAGGCCGCTCTTCTCGTCATGCACAATGGCGGTGAGTTCAGCGCGAACTGGCTGGCCGGTCTCGCCGGCGGCTCGGTGGCATCCGGGCGGCTCAGCATCCCGCGCCTTCAGCCCGGCCAATACTCGGTCTGCACGCCGAAAGACAAAAAGTGCACCAGTGGCTATCTCGCGCCGCACGGGACACTGACGCTCACGCTCGCCGCGAACTGATCGCGTTCGAGTTGCGAGTTGCGAGTTGCGAGTTGCGGGGAGTGCTTCGAGAGCCACGATTCGAGTCGTGAGAATCATGATTCGTGTCTTGAGTATTACAATTCGTGCCTTGAGAGTCACGAGTAGTGTCTCAACGATCATGAATCGTGATCCTCAAAGCACGATTCATGTCGCGTGAGCACCGGTGCGAGTCTTGAAAGCCACAATTCATTATTAAAACGCTATGTTTAGTGTCTCGTGAGTCACGATTCATGCTTCGAGTGTCACGATTCGTGTCTCGAGGATCACGATTTGTGGCGTCATCGAAGCGCTCACCGCCGCGTTGCCGCGCGCACGAACGCCTCCACCTCGCCCGCGGGAATGGCCGGGCTGAAGAGAAATCCCTGCATGTAGTCGCAGGCGTTGAGCTTGAGG
>DATDFH010000673.1:0-2562 GCA_036522715.1 Verrucomicrobiia bacterium | reverse complement strand
GCTGCCCTACGTGGATACGAATCGCCTCGCCGTCTTTGGCCACAGCATGGGCGCGTTCGCCACCATCGGCGATGCGGCGGTGATGGTGGGCCGCGTTCGCGCCGCCGCGATGACTTCGGGCGGCGTGATCACCACCGGCACGAACAACGCCACACCGACTCTGGCCGAGGCCGATCCGGTGCGCGCACCGTTCATCATGTTTTGCTGTGACGCGGATCCCGTGGTGCCACCGGCGCGCTCGTTGCTCTTTCAGCAGGTGCTCGTCTCCAATGCCGTGCCGAACTCGCGGATCATTTACTCCTCGAACTCCATCCCCAATTCAAGCAACTGGCACAACATCCAGAACGACCCGAACGTCAACGCCGACCTGCTGACCAACACGTTCCAGTGGTTTCACATGCATGGCGTGTTGCCGTGAGGCGGGTGTCATTGGGTTGACGGTTTGCGTACTGAGGCAAGTCATCGTGGGCGCGTCACACGGGTTGTCCAGACTTCCTGGTGCCCGATTAGTCTGGATTTCGCAATGCAGGCGACTACGTCGAGGAAATCGGCAACGCGATCATGTGGCGGCGTGCTGAAGGCCAGATCGGAGTCCTGCCGATCGAACAGTATCTCGACTTCCGCCTTGAGGTCGGAGACAGCTTCCACATCATGGACCGCGGCTCTTTTTTGCAGAGGGACCGATTTCCCATCGGAACGACGAAATCGTGAAACAACATCTCACAGTATGACGCACTCAAATCAAATCTCCCCGCCCCGCTCGTCGCCCATCCGCTGGCTGATCACCTGTGCGACGGGAATCGGCCTGGCGATGGCTCTGCCCGCCTCGGCACATCCGGGACGCAGCCTCACGGAGGCAAGCCGCGCGCATCTGCTCACGAGTCCCAGCCATCTCGTCGCATTGTTCGCGGCTGGCCTCGCATTCATCCTCATGGCGCAATTTATCCGGCAACGATTTCCGCGGCGTTCGCTTCAGATCTTGGGCGCGGCCGCCGCCGCCAGCGCCATTCTTCTGCCGACGATCCATCCGTGACGCAATTGGTCGCGGAGCCTGCTCTTGCTCCTCGCAGCCTCATGACTCCGGGGCGAGGCGGCCTGCACAGTTGCTTGATCTCGGCTGCGCTCCACCCTGGCTCAGCGAGTTTCATCAACGGATTGCCCAAGCAGGTTCTCGCAATCGAAGATTGGAAATCCTTTTTCATTTTTGTTGGCCGCTTCGTTCTTACGCGACATGAATCGGGAAAGCGAGCGATGACGCCCGCTCGCCCGTTGTTTCATTCGTTCAGGAACAGTTTCCACTCGGCGACGCCGTGAGCGTTGCGGAGGTGGGCCGTCACCGGCAGTTCCTTCGGCGCGCGCGGTACGGCAAGCAGCTTGAGGCCGGCCTCGTGCGGGAGGCGGTCGGCCTTGCGCTGGTTCACGTCCTTCGCCGACCAGACGAGGTTTTCCCACGTGTCCGCGCCGCCGCGCGAGCGGGGCACGACGTGGTCGAGGCTGCCTTCGTCCGGGTGCAGCAATACGCCGGTGTACTGGCAGCGGTTGCCGTCGCGCTCGCGGATGTTTTTCGCGCTGAGCTTCGGACGCTTCTTCGGCACACGCGCATAGTTCACCGCCACGATGACGGCAGGCACGCGGATCGCGCCGCGCGCGGCACGCACGGCCTGGTCGCCGTCGCGAACCGGCAACGTGATCCACTCGTCCCATTGCACTGGACGGATGCGGTTCCCGCCTTCGATGTCGAGCGCGGTGGCGACGTTCGTGGCCATCTGGCAGAACGCGTCCTGCGGTGTGCGAATGTTGATCGCCTGCCAGTTGCGGTTGAGCACCAGCACGATCGTCTTGTTCAGTATGTCGGTCATAAAATGTTTGCGCACCGCGACTGCGTTTTGCGTTCGAGGTGTTTGTTCTTCGTTGGTGGCGGCGCACGGTGCATTGGAAATTGGCTGCCTCGCCCGGTTTTGCTCCAGGTCCTCCGGTGTCAGAGACCGGCGCGCTCCTGATTACGCCACGAGGCAGTTGAAAGTGGTCGCCCGGGAAGGTTCTGCCCCCTCGATTTCTGGGTGTAGGCCAGACGTGATGCTATTTCACCACCGGGCGAAACTGGCTGCGGGAGATGGGTTCGCACCATCGACTTCGCTTTCAAAGAGCGACGAGTTACTGGTTACTCCATCCCGCAAAGACTGGTGGAGCCGGAGGTAGTTGCAACCTCACCATGTCCGGTTAAAAGCCGGGTGCCGGTCTGCTGTGGCTTCGACTCCCTGAATTGGTGCTCGCGGCAGGATTCGCACCTGCACTGGCGACGCTCTCGACGTCGTGTCTCTGCTGTTGGACGACGCGAGCAAAATGGTGCGCGCGTCCGGTAACGCTCCGGATCCCGGCACTGATCTAGTGCGATGCGGGGTATAAGCCCGCCGGCTCTCTTTGAGCTACGCGCGCGTGGTGGCCGCCTGCAAAGGCTGGCCGTCTGCAAAAATCGGAGTGCCGTGGACTTGCACCACTTGCCCGAAGGCACGCGCTCGTTAGCACCGAGGCCCGGCTCGCTTGACCGGTGGACATTCCAAA
>DATDFH010000672.1:0-7141 GCA_036522715.1 Verrucomicrobiia bacterium | reverse complement strand
CGGCGGCATTGGGAATCCGAGTGCGGTCAACGTCGGCGCCTTCAATGTTGCCGGCACGACCACGAACGATTCGATTTCTTGCTTGGAATACCGCGACTGGCACCACTTGCGATCAAGCAGGCGCCAACCCGGCTGGAATTGTTGGATCGTCATTTTGTTTCCGGAGATTGACTTGGAGAAAAGAGGGCGGTAAGGATTTTCCGCTGCTGGTTGGCCTGTTCGTCTATCGGTTAGGACGCGGCCCTCTCAAGGCCGAAAGATGAGTTCGATTCTCATACGGGCTACCACTTCAGGGTGCCAGATGCGCGGGCCTGACACCTGACACTTGCACAGCATCCGGGTTTGAGGCTTGAAAGCGGGGGGCCTTCGGATAGGGTGAATCCATGTCGAGCAACACCGTTCCCTTGGCCCTGCCGGATGATCTTTACGAAGAGGTCAAAGCCGCCGCCGCAGTCACGCACCTGTCCGTACCGGACGTGGTTCTCCAGAGCATGAAGCTCGGGTTGCCCAAACTGCGCGAGCGATTGGCCGCCGAATCGGGCCGGATCACGAACGTGGACCCGCTGCCCGACGAAGTGTTGGCCGAGATTTACGCGCGGCCCGAGCGCGACGAAGCCGGGATTGACCGGTTGGTGGCTGCGCAAGCCAAAGGAGTGCGAGATTGAACGCCTGGGAAGTGTGGACGTGGGGAGAGCATCCCTGCCTGGTGATCTCCAACCAGCAGCGGGTTGACCAGAAAGCCCACGTGGTCGTGCTCAAAGGGCAGTCGCTTTACTCTGGCGATCCGAGTCCAACACGCTTGGAGGCGGTGCTCGACACCGCGGATGGGATGGACCGGCCGACGGTTTTCGCGTGCGACCTGCTCTACACGACGCGGAAGTCGGACCTCACGCAAAAGCGCGGCGAAGTCCGGTCGTACCACCGGCGCGGGGACATTTCGCGGAAAATTGTTCAAGGGCTGGCGCTCGCCGGCCTGTAGGAAACCCAACACATGCGCCCGTTCCAGATCATCTTCAACCCGACCAGCGCGGCTGAGCTGGCCAAAATGCCCAAGGAACTCCAGCTCGAAATCCTCGGCCAGTTCCGCGGCCTGCCGCAGGAGGTCATGAGCACGGAGCTGGAGCGCTTCGGCAAACTCGAACGCGCCGGGCGCCACCTCCACCGCTTCCGGCTGGGCGATTACCGGGTGTATTTCCAGCGGCACGAACTGGGCGTGGTCGTCCATCGCATCCTGAGCAAGAATTCGCTCAAGGATTTTTTGTTTCGCTCCGCCCTGCCCATTGCCGGCGAGGACGAGGCGCTGGAGAAGAACCCGAAGTTTTGGGAATTGATCGAATCGGCGAAGACGGCGGCGAAGTGAGCAAGGCGAGGATTCCGGATTCCGGATTCAGCATCCCATCGCCGCATCGACTTGCCTGGCGTTGACTGAATCCGGAATCCTGACTCCTCTGATTCCTTGCCGGCGTTCAGCCGACATCCTCGCCGAGCTCGACGTTCCAGTAGGCGAGATCGATGAAGTGCTTCCAGCTATCGTGCGCTGCGAACTCCAAGTTGACCTGCACGAACGGCCGCCACTTGGGCCGCTTGGGCTTGCGGATCAAGTGCATCGCCGCCTCGTACGGCGTGCGGTTGCCCTTCCGCGTGTTACACGCCACGCACGAGCACACGATGTTCTCCCAGTTGGTCGGCCCACCGCGGTCGCGCGGGATGACGTGATCCAGGTTGAGGTCCTTCCGGTCGAAAGTTTTTCCGCAATACTGGCACATGTTGCGGTCGCGCTCGAAGATGTTGTGCCGGGTGAACTTGACCTCCTTCTTGGGCAGCCGGTCGAACACGAGCAGCAGGATCACGCGCGGCACGCGAATCTTGAAGGACACCGTGCGAATGACCTCCGGATGCGGATCGGCTTCCGAAAAACTGCGCCACTGCGGGAAATCGAACGTGCGGAACTCGCCGTCGGAATCGCCCAGCACCACTTGCGCGTGTCCCTCGAAGAGGAGCGCGAGCGCGCGCCGCGCCGTGCAGACATTCACCGCCTGCCAGAGGCGGTTGAGCACGAGCACCTGATGGTCCAGAAACGATTCCATAAGACTGTGATCGCGGCGGAAGCTAACAATCGCGACCGCGAGTGTCAACGCCACGGGCCGCGGGGCGGGCATTTCACCCCATTGCCGTTTTGATTCCTGCGAATACGCGCCGCGCCGGCGCAGTCCGTCCATTACCGTGAAAAACTTCCTGATCCGCGCCGTGCTGAGTGCCATGAGTTTCGTTGCCTGTGCCGCCAGCGCCGCCGAGCCGCTGCCGGAATGGATCTGGCACAACTATCAGAAGGGCGACACGCTGCCGCAGGGCACAGAGGTTGTTTTCCTCCGCCGGAATTTTTCGGTGAGCAGCAAGCCGGCGAGCGCGGAGCTGAAGGTGTGCGGTGACGACAACGCCACCGTTTTTCTCAACGGCAAGCAGATCGTGGTCGCTGCGCAGCGCGCCACGCCGGGGCAGGTGCATTACTCGGCCACGACGGCGGATGTTTCCGCTGAACTCAAGACCGGTGACAATCTCATCGCCGTGATGGGTCGCAATGGCGGCGGGCCGTTCGGCGTCATCGCGAAGCTGGAAATCACCTACGGCTACAACAAGAAAGACACGCTGCTCACCGATACGTCGTGGCTCACGAGTGCGAAGTCGAACGCGAACTGGCAGTTGCCCGAATTCAAGCCGGTCGGCTGGACCCGCGCGCGGCGCATGGGTGTCGAGGGCGACAACCCGTGGTTCGAGGTGATGACGCCGCCTTCGACCGCGGAGCAGCTCACGCTGTTGCCCGGCTTCAAGTCCGAGCTGATCCGCCGCGCGCAGCCGGGCGAGGGAAGTTGGATAGCGATGACCGTGGATGATAAGGGCCGCATCATCGTTTCGCCGCAATTGCTCGTGTCGTCGAACTACGGGGGAATGCGGCGATTCACACTCGGCGCGGACGGGCGAATCACGAAGGAGGAGAAAATCGAACTGCCCGTCGGTGGCGCGCAGGGCATGGTCTATGCGCACGGCGCGCTCTACGTCAACGGCTACGCCGAAACCAACACGGAGGACAAACACGCGCTCTACCTCGTCCGCGACTCGAACGGCGACGACATCTACGATCACTTCGAGCCGTTGAAACACCTCTACAACACCGGCGGCTCACACGGCCCTCACGGCGTGGAGCTGGGGCCGGATGGTTTGCTCTATCACGTCAGCGGCGATTATTCGCGGCCCGTGGACGGCACCGCGGCGGATTCGCCGCACAAGAACTACGCGGAGGATTTGTTGCTGCCGCGCAGTTGGGACGCGACCGGCCACGCGATCGGCAAGGTCGCGCCGAATGGCACCGTGCAACGCTTCGACCGCGCGGGGACGAAGTGGCAGCTCTTCGCGTCCGGCCTGCGCAACCCTTATGATATCGCGTTCAACGCTGACGGCGAGGCGTTCACCTACGACGCCGACATGGAATACGACACCGGCCTGCCGTGGTATCGCGCGACGCGCGTCTATCATCTCGTCAGCGGCGGCGAATACGGCCACCGCGAGGGCACGGGCAAGTGGCCTTACTACTATCCCGACAGCCTGCCGCCCGCGGTGGACATCGGTCTCGGCTCGCCGGTCGGCGTGAAGTTCGGCACGGGCAGCAAGTTCCCGCCGAAGTACCAGCGCGCGCTGTTCCTCGGCGACTGGGCTTGGGGTCACATCTATGCGGTGCATTTCAAGCCGCAGGGTGCGAGCTACTCGGCGACGTTCGAGAAGTTCGCCAGCGGCCGGCCGCTCAACGTTGTGGATCTCGAGTTCGGCCATGACGGCGCGATGTATTTCATCACCGGCGGAAACGAAACCGCGAGCGGGTTGTATCGCGTGAGCTACACCGGTCCGAAGGTCGAAGAAAAAGCGAAGAGCAAGGCCGGGCAACTGGCCGAAGATGAAGCCTCTGCTGCCCGTGCACTGCGTCACCAACTTGAAACCTTCCACGGCAAACGCGACGCGAAGGCCGTGGACTTCGCGTGGCCGCATCTCGACAGCGAGGATCGCTTCCTCCGCTACGCCGCGCGCATTGCCATCGAATGGCAGGAGCCGGCGTCGTGGCACGTACGGGCTTTGGCTGAGACGCGCACCCGCGCATCGCTCACGGCGTTGCTCGCGGTGGCGCGCACGGCGAAGCCGGAACAGAAGCCGGACGTGATCCGCAGCCTGCAACGGCTCGCCTGGAACAAACTCGACGAGGCGCAGAAGCTGGAGTTGCTGCGCGTTTACAGCGTGGCCTTCGCGCGGCTCGGCGGACCGAATCCGGAGACATGCACCGCGCTGGTGAAGCTGTTCGATCCGCAGTATCCGGCGAAGAGTGACGCGTTGAATCGCGAGCTGTGCGAGATGCTCGTCTTTCTCGAAGCGCCCAGCGTCGTGCCCAAGACGATGAAACTGCTCGCAAGCGCGCCGACGCAAGAGCAGCAGATCCACTACATCTACTATCTGCGCCAGGTGCCGACCGGCTGGACGCCCGCGCTGCGCCGCGCCTACTTCGAGTGGTATGACGTCGCTGCGGTAAAATTCCGCGGCGGCGTGAGTTTCAACAAGTATCTGGCGAACTTCAAAAAGGACGCTATCGCCGCGCTCAGCCCCGCCGAGCGCAAGGAACTCGAACCTTTCCTGAAAGACTTCGCGCCGCCTGCGCGAGCGGTCGTCCAGCGGCCTTTCGTGAAGGAGTGGAAACTCGATGAGTTGTTGCCCGGATTCGACGCGGCGATGACTGGCCGGAATTTCGCCAAGGGCAAAGCCGCCTTCGACGCCGCGCAATGCAGCGCCTGCCATCGCTTCCGTTTCGACGGCGGCTCCGTCGGCCCCGACCTCACCGCGGTTGGCAGCCGTTTCAGCCGGCGCGACATCCTCGAATCCATCCTCGCGCCCTCGAAGGTCGTGATGGAGCAGTTTCAAAACACGACCATCTTCAAGAAGGATGGCGACGATGTGAGTGGCCGCATCGTCGAGGAAGACGACAAGCGCGTCGTGCTCATTACCAATCCGCTCACCGGCGACCGTGCGGAAGTTATGAAGAAGGACATCTCCCGCCGCGAGCACTCGAAGCTCTCCCCGATGCCCGAGGGTCTGGTGAACGTGCTCACGAAGGACGAAATCCTTGACCTCGTCGCGTATCTCGAATCCGGCGGCCTCGCCACACACGCCGCGTTCAGGAAGTAACCCGGGGGGCCTCGCACAAATCATTCGTCGCCGTGCCGGCGATCGCCGCACCGTAGAGAAGAATCTTGCTGGCCTTCTTTGCCTCCCCCTACACTCCGCCCCGCGTCTCACGGACCGCGCACTACGCATCATTCTTTACTCGTAACGAACATGAACACCGTCAACCAACTCCGCACCGTCAAAGGCAACACCGCCGCCAAAGTTTCCAACGAACTCTCCCGCACCGGTGGCCTGCTGCGCCTCGCGCCTGCGTGGGTGCCGCGCTCGTTCCTCCAGCCAGGCCTGCGCATAAAGCTCCATCCCGACGACACCTACGCCTACGGCCTGAACCGCGGCGGCATTGACGAGCGCTGGTTCGCGTCCACCACGGTCACCGCCAACGAAGGCCGCGCGGCGGATGAGGGCTTGAGCTATTGCGTCGTCGGCAGGGAACGCTTCACGCTCAAGCAAGCCGTGGAGGACTGCGGCGCCACGGTCATCGGCAAGTCGATCTGGAAAAAATATCGCAAGTGGCCGGTGTACTCGAAGTTCTTCGACAACATGGGGCCGATCCCGCACCACATGCACCAGTCGAAGAAGCAGGCCGCGCTTGTCGGCCAGGAAGGCAAGCCCGAGAGCTACTACTTCCCGCCGCAGCACAACAATGTTGGCAACAATTTCCCGTACACGTTCATGGGCTTCGAGCCGGGCACGACCAAGGCGCAAGTGCGCCGCTGCCTCGAAAACTGGAACAAGGGCGACAACGGCATCCTCGACCTCTCGAAAGCCTACCGCCTCAAGGTCGGCTCCGGCTGGCTGATTGACCCGTGCATCCTTCACGCGCCTGGCAGCCTCTGCACCTACGAGCCGCAATGGGGCAGCGACGTCTTCGGCATGTATCAGAACCTCGTCGAAGGCCGCGAAGTTCCCTGGAGCCTGCTCGTGAAAGACATGCCCAAGAGCAAGCACAAGGACCTCGATTTCATCGTGGACCAGCTCGACTGGGAGAAGAACGTGGACCCGAAGTTCAAGGATCACCACTATCTCGAACCCGTCCCTGTTGCCGACACGCGCAAGGAAGGTTTCGTGGACCGCTGGATCGTCTATGGCAAGGTGGACGGCGAACAGCTCTTCACCGCGAAAGAACTCACTGTGAACCCCGGCGTGAAAGCCACCGTGCGCGACACCGGCGCCTACGGCGTGATCTGCGTGCAGGGTAGCGGCAGGATCAATGGCCAGCCATTGATCAGCCCCAAGCTCATCCGCTTCCACGAACTGACCGAGGACGAATACTTCTGCACCGAGGACGGCGCGAAAGCCGGCGTGACCTTCGAGAACACCAGCGAAACCGAGCCGCTCGTCTGCCTCCGCTACTTCGGTCCCGAGGTGAACCCGAACGCTCCGGCGATGGGCGCGTATCGGAAGAACAAGTTCAACTGAGGCGCAACCAGCTTAACAAAACGGCGGCTGGCGGAGACGTTAACCGCCGTTTGGTTTTGCTGAGACTTCCCGTCATGTCGCTGTTGAAGCAGTCCGATGTCGAACTCCACTACGAACTGGCGGGAAGCGGTCCGCCCGTGCTGATGATCCAAGGCGTGGGCGTGACTGGCGAAGGCTGGCGTCCGCAGGTAAACGGACTCGCGGGCGAATTTCAGACGCTAATCTTCGACAATCGCGGTATTGGCCGAAGCATTCCATGCCGCGGACCCGTCAGCATCGAGACGATGGCCACGGATGCGCAGGCGCTAATGGATGCGGCGGGTTGGGAATCCGCGCACGTGGTCGGCCACTCGATGGGCGGCGTCATCGCACAACAACTCGCGCTCGACGCCCCGAAACGAGTGCGCAGCCTGTCGCTGCTGTGCACATTCGCACGTGGCAAGGACGGCGCGCGCCTGACGCCGTGGGTGCTCTGGATGACGTTGCGGACGCGCATCGGCTC
>DATDFH010000671.1:0-4493 GCA_036522715.1 Verrucomicrobiia bacterium | reverse complement strand
TGCGCGACGTGCCGCAACAGGTGAAGAACCAGATCGTCGAGCCGCCGCTCAACGCGCCGGTGTTGCGGCCATTCAATGCGATGCCAGCCGAGATTCCGAAGGCGGAACAGGAGCGGTTGCGCGCGGCGGCGGTGAAGGCTTACACCACAAGAGTCGCGCCGGCCTTCCAGCGGCTCCATGATTTTCTCGCGGAGGAATACGTGCCGCACTGCCGCGAGAGCATCGGCTTGAGCGCGTTGCCCGACGGCAAGGAGTGGTACGCCTACAACGCGCACGCCAGCACCACCACGCGCCTGACGCCCGACGAAATCCACGCCCTCGGCCAGAGCGAGGTGAAACGCATCCGCGCGGAGATGGAGCGCGTGAAGGCGCAGGTCGGTTTCAAAGGTTCCCTCGACAAGTTCTTCACCCATCTGCGCACCGACTCGAAGTTTTTCTACAGGACGGGCGATGAATTGCTCGCGGGCTATCGCGACATCGCCAAGCGGATCGATCCGGAGCTGGTCCGGCTCTTCGGCAAGCTGCCGCGCACGCCCTATGGCGTGGTGCCGGTGCCCGGTTACGCCGAGAAGTCGCAGACCACGGCCTACTACGAGTTCGGCTCGATGCGCGCGGGCCGGCCGGGAAATTTTTTCGCCAACACCTACGACCTGCGCTCGCGCCCGAAGTGGGAGATGGAGGCGTTGACGTTGCACGAAGCGGTGCCCGGTCATCACTTGCAACTCGCGCTCGCCGACGAACTGGAGAACGTGCCCGAGTTCCGCAAGTACACGGGCTACACTGCGTTCATCGAAGGATGGGGGCTCTACTCGGAAAGCCTCGGCGGCGAGCTCGGTCTTTACCGCGATCCGTATGCGAAGTTCGGCCAGCTCACCTACGAAATGTGGCGCGCGATCCGCCTCGTGGTGGACACCGGAATGCACGCCAAGGGCTGGACGCGCCAGCAGGCAATCGACTTCTTCACCGCCAACGCCGGCAAGGCGGAGCACGACATCGCCGTCGAGGTGGACCGTTACATCGTCTGGCCCGGCCAGGCGCTCGCCTACAAGATCGGCGAACTCAAGCTCAAGGAACTGCGCGCCTACGCGACGAAGGAACTGGGCGCTAAGTTCGACGTGCGCGCGTTCCACGACGAGGTGCTCGGCCAGGGCGCGCTGCCGCTGGACGTGCTTGAAGCGCGGATCAAGGCGTGGGTCGCGGAGCGGAAGCGGGCGGAGTGACGGCTGGCTCGTGCCACGCTTGGCGTAATTCTTGCGGAGTCTTTCCCGACGCGCGCAGCACACGCAGGCTGAGGGCGTCGTGTCGCTTGGCGAGGCGCACGCGGTTTTCGTCGCGCATGAGTTCGCAGTGGAAGAATGCCGGCGGCGTCCGGCCCAGTGCGCGGTAGAGGAGCAGTTGGCGCGCGGTCGAAAGCAGCAGGTCCGCTCCCCGCACGACCTCGGTGATCCGCATGAGGTCGTCGTCCGTCACGCAGGCGAGTTGATACGCGAGCACGTCGTCGTTGCGCCACACGACGAAGTCGCCGAAGTCTGCGCCGGCAGTGAACGACTGAGGGCCGAGATTCAGATCGGTGAAGGAGATCGTTTCACCGTCGGACACGCGGAAACGCCAGGAGAATTTACGATTTGTAATTTCCGACTTGAGATTGTGCCGGCACGTCCCGGGATAAGTCGGCTCATCATCGTCCGCCGCGTGCGGCGCGCGTGCGGCGGATTGGATGTCCTTGCGGGAGCAGGTGCAAGGGTAGATGGCGCCGGCGGCTTCGAGCTTCTCCAGTGCCGCGCGATAGTGGGCCATGCGTTCGCTCTGATTGTAGGGCGCGAATGGTCCTCCGACGTCCGGTCCCTCCTGCCACTCGAAGCCAAACCATTTCAGATCCTCAAACATCGCGGTGACGAACTCCGGGTTGCAACGACCGCGGTCGAGGTCTTCGTTGCGCAGCACAAGCGTGCCGCCCGCTGCCTGTGCGCGTTCTTGTGCGGCCCAAAACGTGCGCGCGTGACCTAAATGGAGATAGCCCGTCGGCGAAGGGGCGAGGCGGCCGCGATAGGTGGGTGAGTTCGCGTGGCTCAAGGCAGCGCGTCGAACACGTCGAGGATTTCGAGCGTCGCGCCCAACAAGCGGGCGACCTTGCCCTGCACGGCCACGGTGATCGTGCCGGTCGGCGACGGAGGCAACTTGATCACGAGTTCCGGCGGCAGTGGCTTGCACTCCTTGTAAACTTCCGGTGCCATGACGACGCCAACGGCGACTTTCTTTTCCCAACCGGGCGGAAGCTTGCCACCGCGCGCGACCTTCTTGGCCAGCCCCGGCGGCAACGGCTTGGCGCGTTTGCCTTTGCCCGGCGGCGCGGAATGTTCGGTTACGAACGTTTGGATGACCTGGCGCTCCTGAGTGGTGAAAACGAATTCCGTCTTCACGCCGGCTCCCGGCGGCGCGGCGGGCGTTTCGGTGCCGGGTTTTTCCTTGCCCGGCTTCTTATCTTTCGCAACCACCGGAAAGGCGGCGATCGAAATGACGGTCAGGACAACAAGGAGGATTTGAGTTCGCATGAAGTGAAAATGCCTTTGCCCGACTGCATGTCAATCCGGCGCGCCCGGCCAGAAAAGTTCCGCGCTAGTCGATCAACCGCTTGGTGATGTCGCCGTACGCATCCACTCGCCGGTCACGCAGGAACGGCCAGTGCGTGCGCGTGACGTCCACCTTTTTCAGATCGACGGGTACGATGAGAATTTCCTCATGATTCACGCTGGCCTTCGCGAGGATCTGGCCACTGGTGCTGGCGACGAAACTCTGCCCCCAGAATTCGATGCCCTCGCCTCCATCCGGGGCTTCGTGGCCGATGCGGTTCGGGACGGCGACGAAGCAGCCGTTGGCCACCGCGTGCGCGCGCTGGATGGTCTCCCACGCGCCGTGTTGGTTCACGCCGTATTCCTCTTTCTCCTTTGGATGCCAGCCGATGGCGGTGGGGTAGAAGAGAATCTCCGCGCCTCGCATCGCCGTGAGCCGCGCGCCTTCGGGATACCATTGGTCCCAGCAGATCAGCACTCCGATCTTCCCGAACTTCGTTTGCCACGCACGGAAACCGAGGTCTCCGGGCGTGAAATAAAATTTCTCGTGGTACAGCGGGTCGTCCGGGATGTGCATCTTGCGGTAGATTCCCAAGAGCTTGCCGCCCGTGTCGATGATCGCCGCGGTGTTGTGATAAAGACCCGACGCGCGGCGCTCGAAGAGCGACGCGATGATCACGACGTGATGCTTCTTGGCCAACTTCTGGAACGCCTCCGTGGTCGGCCCCGGAACCGGCTCGGCGAGGTCGAAGTATTTGTGGTCCTCGACCTGGCAGAAATACTGCGAGCGGAAAAGTTCCTGCGTGCAGATGATTTGGGCGCCCTGCTTCGCAGCTTTCTCTACGAGCGCGAGTTGCTTGCTGAGGTTCGCCTTCGGGTCGGGGGAACAACTCGTCTGGATGAGGCCGAGCTTCACGATGGAACTGCTGCGTTTCGACATGATCGGAGAGGAGCGCCGGGGCGCACTCAAACCTTGGGCTTGATGTAGCGCGAACTTTGTTCGAGCAACATCGTTTCGCCGCGGCGGTCGCTGGGCACGAGCGGCGGGGCGGTCTGGCCAAACAGCTCGCGAACATATTTGCCGAGCGTCTCGTTCGTCGGCCCGTAGCCGGCGCTGTAGATGTAATGCTCCAGGTCGTAGAGGAACTGGTCGCTGTCCGGGTAGCGCTGCTCGCGGTCGCGGGCGAGGGCCTTGTTCAGGATTTCGTTGAGCCGCGGATTGATGCGCGCGTCCAGCTCGCCGAAGTTCGGAATCGGCATCGACATGATGCGCTGGCGCGATTCCTCGGGTGTCTCGGCCTTGAAGGGATTCCGGCCGAGGAGCAGGTTCGCCAGCACCACCCCGGCGGAGAAAATGTCCGAGCGCTTGTCGGTGATCTGGAAATCCGCCTGCTCGGGACTCATGTAGTCAGCCTTGCCCGCGACGACTTCGCCCTCGTTGTCGATGAGGAACCCGCGCGCCTTGGCGATGCCGAAGTCGGTGAGCTTCACGTCACCTTCGAAGGCGATCATGATGTTTTTGAAGCTCACGTCGCGGTGCACCAGACCGAGCGGCCTGCCGTCGCGGTCGGTTTTCGAGTGCGCGTACGCCAGCCCGCGCGCGACGCGGCTGACGATGAAGACCGCCAGTTCGACCGGCAGTTTGCGCTGCTTGTCGTGGATCTGCTGGGTGAACTGTTCGAGGTTCACGCCGCGGATCAGCTCCATCGCGATGAAGAACACCCCGCGCGATTCAGCCAGATGGTAGGTCTGGACGATGTTGGTGTGGATCAGGTCGGCCACGAGCTTCGCCTCGCCGACGAAGTTTTCGATGAACTGTTTCTGATTGGAATAGCTCTGGCGGATGACCTTGATGGCGACGCGCTTCTTGAAATCGCGCGCGCCCTGCTGCTCCGCCTCGTAGACGACGCCCATGCCGCCTTC
>DATDFH010000670.1:0-4540 GCA_036522715.1 Verrucomicrobiia bacterium | reverse complement strand
CTGACGGAGAATGACCGCGCCCACGCACACTACCTGCTCGCGCGCACCATCCAGCAGCAGGGCGGTGATTGGGACCAGCGCGCGCGCGTGCCGGAGGAATTCGAGGCCGCCGTGAAACTCGGCCAGAAGACCGAGTGGTATGACGACGCGCTCTACCAATACGCCGAGTGGATGATGAACCAGGGCCGCGTCGTGCCGCTCAAGGACGGCGGCTGGCGCCACGAACCGGATTTCGTGAAGGCGCTCGAACTTTTCCGCCGGCTCGTCGCGGAGTTCAAGAAGGGCGAGACGCGCTACTTCGAGCAGGCGCAGGTGCAGATCAAGAGCATCACCGAGGAACAGGTCGGCGTGAGCGTCTCGCATTTCTTCCTGCCAGACTCGGAGATTCAATATCACCTCAACTGGCGCAACGTCGGCCGCGTTGACCTCGCGCTCTACGCGGTGGATCTCACAAGAGATGTGAGTCTTGCGAAACGAAATCAGCAGGATGGACCGGCAACACATTGGCTGCACACCATTGACCTCGCGGGCCGCGAGAAAATCAAAGAATGGTCGCATGACACGAACGACAAGAAGGACTACCGACCCGGCTCGGTATCGCTGCGGCTCGACCAAAAGCTCAAGCCCGGTGCCTACATACTTGGTGCGCGCGGCGGAGGCCGGAAGGACGCGCGCGAACTCGTGCTCGTCACTGACACCGCGCTCGTGCTGAAAACTTCCGGCAAACAGGCGCTCGTTTATTTCTGCAACGCTCTCAACTCCGCGCCGCAGCGCGAGGGCCGGGTGAAACTCTGGGAACGCTGGCGGGTGAGCAGCGGCGGCTGGCAAACGCGCGAGTCCGAGAAGGAGGTCAACGCCGACGGCATCGCGGTCTTCGACAACCCGACGCTGGGCAACTCCAGTCACGAGATTTTCGCCGCCGCCATCGTTGGCGACCGGCAGGCGTTCAGCACGGGCCAGTCTTACTGGGGCCGCGAGGCGTTCGATCGCTGGAAGATTTACGCCTTCACCGACCGGCCCGCGTATCGGCCGAAGGAGACGGTGCAGTGGAAGTTCATCGCGCGCCGCTACAACGGCTCGGTTTACTCCACGCCGTCCGACGCGACCATCGAGTTTGAAATCACCGACCCGCGCGGCGCGAAGGTGAAGGCCGACAAGGCGAAGCTCAACACGTTCGGCAGCGCGTGGGGCTCGCTCGAACTCACCGAGGCGATGCCGCTCGGCGAGTATCAAATCCAGTTCTGGAACGAGGGCCGCAAGCAGCACATCGGCAACGCGCAGTTGTTTCGCTTGGAGGAATACAAGCTGCCGGAGTTCAAGGTCACCGTGCAGACGCCGGACGAGCCTGGGACCGCCGGCGTCCCGCCGGCAGCCGGTGAACCCAAGCGCAAAAAAGCCTTCCGCCTCGGCGAAACCGTCGAGGTCAGCATTCAGGCGGATTACTACTTCGGCGGCGCGGTGGCGAACGCAAACGTCGAGGTCCTTGTTTACCAGGACCCGTTCTGGATGCACTTCCCGCCGCCGCGCGATTTCCCGTGGTTTTACGAGGACATGGACCAGGCGGCGAACCGCTTCGGCCGTTGGCGCGGCGGCGGTGGGCAAATCATCAAGCGCGAGACGCTCAAGACCGACGCGACCGGCAAGGCCACGCTCACCTTCGACACGCCCAAGGGCGGCGGGCAGGACTTCGAGTATCGCGTCGAGGCGCGCGTGACCGATTCCAGCCGCCGCGAAATCACCGGCAGCGGCACCGTGCGCGTGACGCAGCAGCGCTACTATGTCTCCGCGCGGCCCGACCACAATCTCTACCGCCCGCAGGACAAGGTGCGCGCGGAGTACACTGCGAAGGACGCAAACGACCAGCCCGTTTCCGCCGAGGGCATCGTGAAATTGCTGCGCGAGTATTGGTGGGAAATCTGGATCGCGCCCGATGGCCGCGAAGTGAAGGGCGACGAACTCAAGAAGCTCCAGGGCGGAAAAAAAATCTGGCCGCCCCCGCCCGAGCGTCCTGACCAAAAGGATTGGCGGCTGAAATTCCGCGGCTACGAGCGCGACGAAATCAAGACGCTCACCGTGAAGACCGACGCCGAGGGCAAGGGCGAGTTCACCTTCACGCCGGAGCGGGAGGGTTACTATCGCGTGACGTGGTTGAGCGAGGACGTTGCGCCCAAGCGCCCGCCGCAGCCCATCCGCGCCGAGACGACCGTGTGGGTCGCGAACAACGCCACGACCGAAATCGGCTATCGCCACGGCGGCGTGGAAATCATCGCGGACAAAGACACGTTCCGCGTCGGCCAGCGCGCGCCGGTGATGCTCGTCACGCCGACTGCCGACCGTTACGTGCTCTTCACCACCGAGGCGGAGGACTTGATGAGCTACCAACTCGTCCACCTCGACGGCACGGTGAAGCTCGTCGAACTGGACATCGCCGAACAGCACGTGCCGAACGTCTTCCTCAGCGCCGCGATGGTGAGCGACCGGCAGTTTTTCACCGACACCAAGCAGGTGATCGTTCCGCCCACGAAGAATTTCCTGACGATCGACCTGAAGCCCGACCGCCCTCAATACCAGCCGCGCGAGGACGGCACATTCATCGTGACGACGCGCAATCACGAGGGCAAACCGGTGAGCGCCGAGGTGTCGTTCGGCCTCGTGGACGAATCGGTGTTCTATATCCAGAGCGATTACGCCGGCGACCCGCGCCAGTTTTTCTACGGCACCAAGCGTCCGCATCAAATCCAGTTGCAGGCGACGATGAACTGGAAGAGCTACGCGAAACTGCTGAAAGGCGAGAAGGACGAGTTGTTCGACGAGCGCGAGGCGGATGAAAGCGGGAAGCGGAAAAGGCAGGCGGGGCGCGCTGGGGACGAATACTATGGTTTTGCGGATCGCTTTGGTTCAGGGAATGTGGTGTCTAGTAACAGCGTCAACATCAGCGGGGGAACTTTGGCGTTTGACGCGGCGAAGTCATCATCCGAGTTGGCCGCAGCCGCGGCCCCGATGCCGGCGTCCGCGCCGATGGGAGCGTCCGGAAATCGGATGTTGATGCGGGGCGCTTTGCTCCAGAAAGCCGAGAAGCAATTCAGCGGAGGCAAACTCGATGGTGCCGGCGAAGAATCCACCGTCGTGGTGCGCTCCGATTTCCGCTCCACGATTCTCTGGCAGCCCGACGTGAAGACCGACGCCGATGGAACGGCCACCGTGAAGGTCAAATATCCTGACTCGCTCACCGGCTGGAAGGCCACCGCGCGCGCAGTCAGCGCCGGGAATCAGTTCGGCCTCGCGAGCACGAACACGCGCACCAAGCAGCCGCTAATTGTCCGGCTGCAAGCACCGCGCTTCTTCGTCGTGGGCGACACGGTGCTCGTGTCTGCGGTCATCAACAACAACACGGACCAACCTTTGGTCGTGAAGACTTCCCTGGACGCGGACGGCTTGGTCATCAGCGGCGTCGGCATCAAGGATGGCGTGGTGGTGAAAGGTAAGCGCGCCGCTTCCGTCACGGTTCCGCCGAATGGCGAAGTGCGCGAAGACTGGGCCGTGTTTGTGAAGAACCCCGGCCCCGTGAAACTCAAGGTCACCGGCCGCGGCGGAAAATATTCCGACGCGATGGAGAAGACCTACATCGCGCACGAGCACGGCATCGAGAAGTTCATCACCAAGGCCGGCAAGGTCCGCGGCAACGACATCACCGTGAAGCTCGACCTGTCGCAGGCGCGCAAGCCCGAGTCCGCCACGCTCACCGTTCAGGTCACGCCGAGTCTCGCTGTCACAATGCTCGACGCGCTGCCCTACCTGATTGATTACCCCTACGGCTGCACCGAGCAGACGATGAGCCGGTTCCTCCCCGCCGCCATCACCGCGAAGACGTTGCGCGACCTCGGCCTCGCGCCCGAGGACGTGATGAGCCGCGTCTTTGGCGGCATCGAGCAAGCCACCGCCGGCCAGACGCAGCCGAAGGGAAAGAAGGATTTGCAGAAGCTCGACGAAATGGTGAAGGCCGGCCTCGAACGCCTCTACGATTTCCAGCACGGCGACGGCGGCTGGGGTTGGTGGAAACCAGGCGACAGCGACCGTTGGATGACCGCTTACGTCGTGTGGGGCCTGTCACTCGCGCGCAATGCAGGCGTTGAACTCAAGCCCAATGTCCTCGACCGTGGCGCTGCGTTCCTCGACAAGACGCTCGTCGAGGAGGAGGAGAATCCGGACATGCAGGCGTTCATGTTGCATGCCTACACGGCTTACTACGTGCCGCACAAAAACAAGAAAGGCGCACGCACGCCGTATGCCGACAAGGCCTTCGACAACCTCTGGAAGAACCGCGAGAAGCTCAACGCCTACACCCGCGCGCTGTTCGCCTTGTCCGCGCATCATTTCGGCAAAGCCACCGCGGCGAAGACGCTCATCGAGAATCTGGAGAACGGCGTGAAGCGTGACGAGCGTCCCGACGCGAGTGTGCTCATCGGCGGCGCCGCGCCCGCGAACAAGGGCGTGATGGGCACCGCGCATTGGGGCGAGGACGGCGTTTACTGGCGCTGGT
>DATDFH010000669.1:0-2872 GCA_036522715.1 Verrucomicrobiia bacterium | reverse complement strand
GCTCAGCGCCTACATGCGTCAGGCGGAGGACACGTTGCGTTTCTACGCCGCCGACGCCGCGATCAACGGGTTGAAGTATCCCCGCCACGACGAGGAGAGCGCCGTCTCGACGTTCGTGCGCAGCATCCGCGTCGCGGGCAAATCGTTCCTGGAGGACCCGCTGTTCTCGCCGCTCATCCCGAACTGGAACCGCGTGCATTCCGCGCTGCCGAACTTTTTCGACGAACTCAACGAGGCTGTGCGACTGGACAATCCGTAGCGGCGCCGCGGTCGATCAAGAGGGCGGCGTAGCCAACTCCTCCAACTCCCGCGCGTCGCGCCGGCACAACCACATCGGCACCGCGCCGAGCACGCCGAACGCGCAATCGATCAACCGCCAGCCGGGCGGAATGTTGCGCAGGCCGCCAAAGATCAGCGCGTAGGGAATCACCAGCGCGCACGCGAGCAGGCCGAAGTCGAACAGCCACCGATTGCGCACCGGGTCGCGCAATGCGCCGACAAACGCGAGCGCGATGACAAAGTGCCCGAACGCCAACCAGTCGTAGCCGTAGGCGAGAAAGGGGTGCCGCTTGTTCGATTCGAGAATGGCGTCGCGCACGCGCACCAGCCACGCGGCCCAGCCGGGCGTTTGGAGCGCGTCGGCCGCCTTGGCGACCTGTTCCGCGTCGGTCACGCGAACGAGCCACTTGAGTTCGTTCTCCAGAGGAATGGCCGTCGCGCCACTGAGCACGAGGCCGGCGATGAAGACGAGCGTCCAGAGGCGGAGGCGGCGATGAAGTCGGTTGGTTCTGATCATTTGTCGGTGATTCGCGTTGAGTGAGGCCCGGCAGGTGTGAAGTAAATCGCCGGGCCGATCAACGTCAGCGAGTAGAGCATGGCATATGCGCTGACGAGAAATACACCCGAAAAGCGTGGGGAAGTTCACCTCGCGATCAGCGCTGCCGGTATGGTTCCGCCTTGGCCGCCTTGTCGAGCGTGTCGAACCAGTGCGCGAGGAAAAACTTTTTCTCCGCAGGCAGGAACGTGTCGGCTCTGCCGAGGATCGGTCGCAGCGCGGTGGTCATTTGCAGCGCAACGAGAAGGTAGATGACCGTCCACACCTTGACGCCCGCGCCGGAGCGGACGAGCTGGCCGAAGCCCGCGTGCATGAAGCGCAACCCGAAGAGCGCCGCGATGCCCCAGAACGCCAGGTGCAGCACGCCCATCCAGCCCAGCGACTCGGTGCTTTGTGAGAACACCCACGCGACGGGCGCGAAACCGATCAGCAGGATCGTCGTCAGCGCCAGCTTGCCGGCGAGCAGGCCGAAGACTTCGCCCAGCCGCGCCGTCGAGCCGCCGAGGCAGGCGAAGATGAACAGGCTCGGGAGGCAGATCAGCGCCGAGACCAGCAGCCCGCCCGCGATCTTCACCGGCGCGGCCCAAAGCTGTGTGCCACCGGAGAACGTGCCGACGACCACGCCGTAAACCAGCGCGCACACCGCGGCAATCACGAGCAGTGCGGCGGTGATCGCGCCGGAGCCGGGCTGGCTGAGGTTGAACAACACGCGGCGCGGTTCGCGCAACACCGCTTCAATCGCGGCGACGATGCCGCGGATGGGCGCGCGTTCCGCCGCGTCGGCACCGAGCGGCGCGGAGGCGTCGGGGGTGGGCGTGAGTTTGGGCGGAACCGGCGCAGCGGGGGACGGAGGTATGGATTCGTTCATGGCGTTGGTTGGTTTTGAGTTCAGTTGGTGAGGAAGCGCGCGAGGCTCGCGAAGACGGTCTCGTAAAAATTGCCGCTGAAGGCGTTCGGGCGGAGGAACTCGACGGGCAGTTCGGGAGCGCCAATGAACGGGCGCAGGTTCCAGGCGAGTTGCGCGCCGAGAAACAGGTTGCCCGCGAGCCACGCGATCATGATGCGCCACGCAACCGTCTCGCTGCCGCCGAGGCGTCGCAGCGACTGGAGCATCCGCGCGTTGCCCGCCAGCCCGGCGAAGGCAATGGCCGCGACACCGGTGAGTTGAACCAGCTCGAATCCGAGCGAGGCGCTGCGCACCTTTTCGACGACCACGGGCGCGCTCCAGACCAGGAACAGCATCACCGGGCTGAGGGAGCCGAGGATCAGCGACGCGATGGCGAAGCTCGTCAACACTGCGGCGAGGGTCTGGCGTAGGCGGAGGTCGAGGCCGAGCTGCGGCGCGAGCAGGGCGTTGAGCAGTGCATTGGCGAGCGTGGTCAGCAGGACGATGAGCGGAAACTTTACCGCCGTGTAAAGCGCCTGCGTCGGCGAACGCCACGCGCCCATCGCCGCGCCGAACAAGCCGGCGCCCACGATGATGACCGCCACCTGTCGCGCCATCTCGTGGCGGTCCGCGTCGCGCACGATTTCATCGACGAGGCCGGCCTCGCCGCGCACTAATGCGGCAATCGGTGCAACGAATGTGAGGGGGACAGGATGATTCATGCCATCGTGACGGGAACGGATGTCGGGTCTTCGACCACAACGCGCAACCGGCGTTCAACGCCGTCAATCACCGCGTCCGGCGTGCTCGTGCCGGCGGTGAGGCCCACGGTATCGGCGTCGATGAGCCACTCGGCGCGCAGATCGTTTGCGCTTTGCACATGATGCACGCGCGGGCAGAGGCGGGCGCAGGTGGCGACGAGTTCGCGGGTATTGTTGCTGCGCGCGCCGCCGATGACGATCACCACGTCGCATTGTCGCGCGAGTTCTTCGGCGGCGGTCTGGCGTTGCTTGGTCGGCTGGCAAACGGTGTCGGCGAAGAGCACGTCCGAGCGGGGAAAACGTTCGCGAAGGTGCTCAACGAGGCTGCGCACGCGCTCGATGGGCTGAGTGGTTTGCGCTACGACTCCGAAGCGCGCTCGCTCCGCCAAG
>DATDFH010000668.1:0-3839 GCA_036522715.1 Verrucomicrobiia bacterium | reverse complement strand
GAGCCGTCCGCCCGGCAGCGCGTCGCTCTGCACCTCGTATTCAATGAGCGCGCGCCGGCCCGGTTTGTGCCGCAACACGCGGATGCGGCAAACCTCCAGCCGGTCACAAGCGCAGAGAGATTTCTTCAAAGCCTTGGCCAGTTCGCGTTGCGCAGTCGCCGGATCAAGCGCGTCGCGCAGGGACGGCATCTTCGCGTCCGCCGTGGCGTTGAATGAATCGTGGACCGGAACGCTCACGGGAAGTTCACCGCCGCCGCAGCCAGACCCGGATGCGCTCGCACAGCAGGTCCTCGCGCGTCACGCCGGGCAGCAGCGTCCTTTCAATCTCCGAATCCTCGGCCAGCACCGTCTCGCCAAGTTCTGAGTGGTCGTTGTCCCATCCGAGGAGGTCACAGGGCATCGCTTCGATCAGCGTGCGCCACTGCGCGACGGTGAAGCGGTTCAACGTTGCCAGCCGCTCGTGACGCAGGGTCGCCATCTCTTCACCTTTCGTCTCAGTGACAAAGCGGCAGAAGTCCTCCAGCGTCAGCCGCGCGTGCGCAAACGGGATGTTCACCACGCCGCGCTTGTGGCAGCCGCGCAGCCAGTAGAACGGATCGATGCTCAGGTAAACGATCCCGCCCGGCCGCACCACGCGCGCCATCTCGCGCAGCGCGGGTTCAATCGGCCGGATGTGTTCCATCGCCGAGCGCGAGAGCAGCCAGTCAAAGCTCGCATCAAGAAACTCCAGCCGCGTCGCGTCCATGTGAACAAAGCGCACCGGCAGTTTCCCGATCGCCTCCGGCGCTGCGTCCGGCGACGCGGCAACTCCGTCTACAATCCGATGCGCCAGCGTGCGCGTAAGCCGCGCGTGCTCGTCGTCGCCGAACAGCGGCAGGTGGAGGTCGATGCCTGTGACGTGTTTCGCGCCGCGCCGCGCGAGCACGAGGCAGTTGCTCCCATCGCCACAGCCGACATCGAGCACCGCCGAGTCGCCAAGCACACCGCCGAACGCCGAGAACTTCTCGATGAGCCGCCCGCACCGCCGCCGCTTCACCTCCGCGCCGTGAATGAAGTCGGCTTCCGTCCAATCCGGCTGCGGCGTCACGCGCGGGCGGTATTCGAGCACGCGATGGCGGAATCCTTTCACCACGCGCAGCACGCGGCCGTCGGCGGTCGTGAAGGTTTTCAACCCCATGGGATCAGCGCTGGCGTTTCGCGAAATTATCCCGCGCCTGTTCGACGGCCGCGCGCAATTTGTCCGCGACGCACTTCATTGTGAACTCAGCAAGGCAACGCTCGCGTGCGCGCTTGCCGAGATCACGCGCCGCGGACGGATTCTCGAGCAACTCGCCGAGGGCGGCGGCGAGTTCGCTCGCGTCGCCCGGCTTCACCAGGCGTCCGCAGCCGTCGAGCACCGAGGGCAGATCGGAAATTGCGCTCGCCACAATCGGCGCGCCCATCGCCATCGCGTCATAGACCTTGATCGGCATCTGGTAGCGCGCCACCTCGGTGTCGAGTTGCGGGATCGCCACGACATCAGCGGCGGCGAGCAGACGCGGCATTTCGGGATACGGCACCATCGGCAAGCGGAGCAGCGGATATTTGCCTGCAACCGACGCCGAGATGTCCTCGGGCCGGCTGAGCACGGCGAGCTTCGCGCCGGGAACATGGCTCACGGCTTTCGCGAGCGGCTTGAGACCCTTGTGCCAGCGCGGCGTGCCGGCGAACAAAACCGTCGGCCCGTCGAAGCCCAGTTCCCGACGCGTTGCCTCGCGGTCAATCGCCGCCGGGTCGAACAACCCGGTGAGGCAACCGTGCGGCACGAGCGTCCCGCCGAACCGTTGCGCCAGCGCGCTCGACGACGCGGTGATTCCATCCGCCGCGACACTCGCCTTCGTCAGCAGCGAAACGTAAACCGCCGAGCCGGGCCGCTTGAGGTCCGCCATCGCAGGTTTCTCCTCCCACTCCGCGCGTGGCGAGAAGGCGATGTCGAGATCGTCGTGATCAAGAATCACCGGCGCGGGCCGACGCTCGGCGGCGACGAGCGCGACCGCGAATGACGCGACGTGCGGCTTGCACGCGATGAGCACGTCGCCTTCGCAGGCATTGGCCAGTTCGACGAACGAGCGGTGAAAACTCGGGAAACGCTTCAATGGCGCGGTGCGAATCCAGTCGGCCGGCGGCAGCGCGGGCCACAAGCCGGTGGACTCGACCGGGCCAAGCAGCGTCACCTCCGCGAATTGCTGCGCCGCGGCGGCGAGCCGATGCGCCCGCATCACGGCGTTGGACGAGAGGTTGTGGCTGAGGATCGTGATCTTCATCGCGGCGCGGCCGGCGCCTGGTTTCGTTCGAGCACTCGCACGGCGGCGTTGCAGAGCGCGGGCGCAAGCCACGCCTCGGCCGGCCACAACTCCACGAGACTCGCCGCGCGGCGGATGAGCGCGGCGGCGATGTGAAAGTTGAGCCGGCGTTTGCTCACACGCTTTCCACTGGCCGCTTCGTAAACCTTCACTGCCCGTTTTAGCAAGCCTTCATCGGCCCGGCGTCCGCGCCGCAGCGCGTCGGCCCAGTCGCTCGTGCCGAGGTAGGCGAGGTCGCGGCACGGGTCGGCCATCTGAAAACGATCGAAGTCAATCAACGCCAGCCGGCCCGGCGCGACGAGGATGTTGCGCGGCGAAAAATCGCCGTGCGACGGAACCAACTCGCTGTCGCCCACGCGCCCGACTTCGAGCAAATCAACGGCGCGCTGCATCGCCGCTACGTGCTGCGGCATGAGCGCTGCAACTCGCGCGGCCTTGCGTCGCGCAGAACGCACGACGCCACGCGCGCTGCGCTCTTTGTCCGACTTCGCGTCGCTCGCGTGCAACTCCGCCAGCAGACGAATGCTCTCATCGAACAATTCCTTGCCCGGTTTCGACAGCGCGGCCAAGGGCTCGCCTTCGAGACGTTCCATCACCAACAGCCCAACCTCGGGAAAGCACGCGAGCGGTTGCGGAATGCCCGCCGGATTGCGCCGCGCGCCAAAGGACGAACACCACAGTGCCTGCATGTTTGCAAATGTTCGCGCGCATTGTTCGCCCGGAAAAATCTTTGCGACTGCGGGCCGGCCGTCGCGCGTGAGCAATGGAATCGCCGTGCGGTCAGGCCGGCCGATGGCGAATCGTTCATCGCCGGCCGGCTCGTAGCCCGCGGCTCGCAGCAGCGTGAGCGCGCCTTCCAACGCCGGCGCCCATTCAGTGGCTGAGGGCATGTTCCTCCTTCGGCCCGGCCTGCGCCTGTTGCAGCCGGTACGTCGCGGCGTAGTGGCCGTTGGCGCGGAGCAATTCCTCGTGCGTGCCGGATTCCACCACGCGGCCGGCGTCGAGGAACACCACCACGTCGGCCGCGGCGGCATGATGGAGGTTGTGCGTGATGTGGAAAACGGTGCGACCGGCGTAAAGCTGTTCGAGCGCGTCGAGCACGGCCTCCTCGCTCTGCTGGTCGAGGCCGGTCGTCGGTTCATCGAGAATGAGAATGGGCGCGCGGCGAATGGCGGCGCGCGCGATTGCGATACGCTGGCGCTGCCCGTGCGAGAGCGTCACGCCGCGCTCGCCGAGCACGGTGTCGTAACCGGCGGGCAGTTCGCGGATGAACCCGTCGGCGCTGGCGAGGCGCGCGGCGGCATCGACTTCGGCTGGTGTCGCGCCCGGCGCGGTGCTGGCGATGTTGTCGCGGATGCTCGCGGCAAAAAGAAGGTTGTCCTGGAGCACGACGCTGATTTGCGCGCGCAGCGATTCGAGCGTGAACTCGCGGATGTCGCGCCCGTCAATCATCACGCGGCCACTCACCGGATCGTAAAGGCGCAGCACCAGACTGAG
>DATDFH010000667.1:0-2110 GCA_036522715.1 Verrucomicrobiia bacterium | reverse complement strand
ATCGCCGTCACGGTCGCCGTAGCGGTGCTCGTAAATTCGTTCGTCGCGGCGGTCTCTGTCGCGGCCGTCGTAGCGGCGCTCCTCACTCCGCGGCTCTCCGCGATATCCGTCACGGCTGTCGTAGCGTTGCTCGTGACGTCGCTCATAAAGTCGTTCGTCGCGGCGGTCTCTGTCGCGGCTATCGTAGTGGCGCACCTCAATGCGCGCTCGGCGGTGACCTCCGTCACGACCATCATAGTGCCGCTCGTTCAGTCTATATTCACGACGGTCTCGGCCATGGCCGTGGTAGGTGCGTTCTTCAAGGCGTGCTCGGCGACGAACTCCATCACGGCTATCGTAACGACGCTCGTCATCTCGCACTCCATCGCGATCTCGGTCGCGACCGCCGTAGCGGCGGTCGTCAGGCCGGTCACCACGCGTTTCGTTCCAGCGTCGCTCATCCCGAGGTTCGACACGCCGGTACTCATTCGGTCGCTCGCCGCGCCGCCCAGCGTCATCGAATTGTCTTCGCGTTTCGACGCGTGGAGCTCGTGAAGGATCTGGACCCCTCGAAGCCTCGAGGCCCTGCGAAGGATTGAGAACCCGCGGAGGATTTGCGCCCGGCGGAGGAAATGGGCTCGGACGCTGCTCCGAATTGGGCTGCACCAGCTTTCCGCAAACCGTCGCGCCGTTCGGCGCCAGAACGCACGCCTCCTGAGCGGCGGCGGCACCGGCCCAACAGCCATAGGCCCCGAACAAAAGCAGGGTGATGACAGTACGACGCATGGGGATTCCTATCCGGCTGGATGTGCAGCGGCTGAGTTAACCACGTTCAGCCGCCGTGGGTCACACAATTCCGGAAGATCATCCAGCGCGGACCTTGCCTTAAATAGATTTGGCGTCCCGAATTGAGACGAGATTCACGCGGCGCGCGACGGCCAGCCGATGGAGACGGCCAGAGGCCGGCGCGCGCCTGCATCGAGGCGCGGCTGCAGTCGCCGGCCAAGATGATCGAGATCCAGGTGACCGCCGCGCAGTAACGGCGCGCTCGCTGAAAGCAGAAGGCGCCGCAGGTTCAGCCTGTGGCGCAATTTGCATCACGCCGTGAGATGCGGATTGCGCGAAGCGTTACCGCGAAGCGCGATTACGAAATGCACGAGTTGAATTTGCTCGTGAGCGTGTGCCTGATTTTTTTGTTTAACGCACCGCCCCGAATATCTCTGCGATCATGCGTCGGAAGCAGCCCGGCAAAGCGAGGTCGCCGACCATTGTGTCGAATGGTTATGTCGGATTATTGCGGGAAATTACTTATGTCTGATCACTGCTGAAAATGATGCAGCCAGATACCTGCGATTGAACTGATCCGAAGACGTAAGCGAGTTTTCGCGTGGCAAAGCGATCTTTTCGAGCTCGATCGACGCGTGCGCCGCGCTGCACACTGCACTCGGTTCCACTTTCGTCAGTTCGGCCACACAGCCGGAGCAAAACGCGCGTGTCCGGATTCGTACGGATAGGCGAGCGTGGCACGAAAGCTCTAGAATCCAAGCGTGCTCGTTGATCTGCGGCAATGCAGCGGTCGAGCCTTACGCCGGATGAGCGTCATGAAACCGAGCTGCCCGAAGTGCGGAAGCATCATGACCGTGGCTGCCAAGTCGCGGAAGGACGTTCCGATCGAGCGCACGACTTACTCTTGCGAGCCGTGCTGCTACGTGTTCAGCGAGTTTGCGCCGTCATCCACCATCGTCGAGCGCGCCATGCTGCTCGACCTTCAGGCCAGCGAACATTTCGGCGCGATCCACTAGGCCGGTCTGCGCGCGAACCGGCGCCGGCGTTTCAAGCCCGAGAGCGATCAGCGAAGCGACCGTCCGGACGGGCCGGACTTGAACGGCTCTTGCCTCAGCAAGCTTGTTGCTGGTCCAAGCATCATTCGTTGCGACCGCAACAGTGTTGACAGACCTTGCAAAGCGGGGTTCGCGATTTGCGCTTTGCCTCGCCCTGTGTATCGTCCTGTCGCCTTGCTCAACTGAGGGGCGCCTCCGGAGGCGTTCGGTTGGCGGAGCAAGGTGTGGCGCCCGCGCCCCTGTCTCGCAAACAGGAGGTCCGGGTCGCCTCGGGGTTACCGTCCGCCCTT
>DATDFH010000666.1:0-2378 GCA_036522715.1 Verrucomicrobiia bacterium | reverse complement strand
GACAGGGACGCGCTCGCGGTGGCTCGGAGACTTTCCAAACCGTTGGCGGTGGCAATCCCTCGGGCGGCATCCGGATCACCGCCAGCCGCAGCCATGTTCGAGGGATCACCGCCGGGCAGGTCCAGCGTGTCGTCCGCTTTGGCCGTGCGCTCCGAGCCGGCCTGGTCGAATTTGTAATCCAGTTGCGAAAGAGAGAGGGGCACGACCGCGCGCAGCGGCACTCCGTTTTTGGAGAAGAAGTCCAGCGTCTGCTTGTACGAATCCACCAGGCCCTCGAATCGAAATGCGCCCCATTCAAATATCACGACGGGCGGTGTCTTGTCCGTGTTGGGTTTGAACAACGCCTCGATTCGGTGCGTCTTGTGGCGCACGTCTTCCCCGGTGTCCGTGCTGTCGAAGACCAGTTCGAGGCTGAGTTTGGCGCTGCTCTTGCTGACATGCTGTACCTTCTTGTCCCCATCGGCCTGCATTTCGTTCTGGACGGTCAGTTCGAGCGACACGGGATTGAAGTCCACCGGGACCTCCGTGTTCGTGCCCACAATGGTGAACCTGGCCTTGGCGTTCTCGTTGGGCGCGGCGTCGCTCATAGCATGGTGAGTCCTTCGTGAACGAGATGGAGTTCCTCGACGGCGACCTCGCCGCCGCGCGCGTTGAGGTCGCTGGATTTGAGCTTCACCGGCAGGGCGCGGAAAAGTTTCCAGCCACGCACGGAATTGCGTGCGGCGTCGAGGTGGTGGATTTCAACATCGACGCGGTAGGCGTAGCCGCCGGCCTGGGTCGAGAGTGCGAACCATTTCCAGAGGTCGCCATTGTCCGTGATGCCGCGGCGGAGGATCACGGTGGCGAAACTCACCGCGCCGGAACGCTGGTGCGCGCCGTAGTTGAGGCCGCCCTCGCGGATGACGCGCGGCTCCATCGTCGCCTCAAGGCCGGTGCATTCGGCGAAGGTGCCGCCGGCGACCGCGCGTGCCTTGTCGGCGTCCGATCGGTTCTCGCCGGCCGGCTCGGCGCCCGTCGCATTGAGCGCGGTCTTGTGGAAGCTCAACTCGAAGTTGAAATTCCCGACGGGAGATTTTTCGAGTTCGGTCATGGCGGTCAGTCCTGTGTCTCCGCGGTCAGCGGAGCGCCATCGCGCAGCGCGAGCACGACGGTGATGACGCCAACGGGTTGTGCGGGCGCGAAGCGGACGACGGCGAAGACGCGGCCGTTGTCGAGGTCGTTCTGCGTCGTGGTCGTTTCGTCGCAAGTGACGGAGAAGGCGGCGGCGGGATTGTCGCCGAGCAACGCCCCGGCGCTGAAGAACTGGCCGAGCAGCGAGTCAAGCCGCCGCTCGATCGCGCGCCACAACTCGGAGCCCGAATTGTCGAACGTCACTTCCTGGCCGAGCCGGCGCGCGGTGCGAAGGATCGCCGCCGTCAGCCGCCCGACGGAAGCGGGCCGGTGCGCGGCGTCGAGGCTGGTGGTCACGTCGGACAACACGCGCGGGCCGTCGGGCGTCTGGCCCAGGAGCGAGACGCGGTGAATGAGCGCGGGGGCTTCGCCCTTGGACGTGATGAGCTGCTGGTCGCGCGCGCTGAGCGGCGGGAAAAATCGGCTGACGCGATGCAGCGGCTGGCGGCCGAGGCTGCGATGCGCGCCGAGCTTGGCGGCCGTGCGCGCCGCGATGCCGGCGAACGCGCCGTCCGGCGGTTCCAATTCACCGGGCAGCAACGCGGCGCTGTCCGTGCCCAGCCACGGATACACGAGCTGGAGAAACGCGGTGGCGATGCCGCCGAGCGCGCCGTCCTTCGTCCGCGTGGCGAGACCGGGTCTGTCTTTCTGGTGGAGCACGCGCAACAAGTCGCCCTGCGAAACGATCCCCTTGGCCGGCAGCGGAACGGCAAGGATCAACTCGACGTCTTTGCGCCAACTATTCAGAAAGGCGGCCGCTTGGTTGGCTACCTTGAACCACTCGCCGTAGCCAGACTCGGTGCAGGCCGGCGAGCGCGAGAAACGCCGGATCTCATCGGTGAGTGGCGCGACGACCGGGGAATACTTGGTGAACTCCTCCGGGCCGGGCGGGAGTTCCCTCAGTCCAACGGGGCCGAGCGTGGCGTCGGCGACGAGTTCCGGCAAGTCGGGAAGGCAGACGAATGCGGCTTCCTCCAGGCTGTGCAGCACTTCCAAGCCGCGCCACACTTCGCGGTTGGCGGGCGAACCCGCGTCACCACCGGCGTAACCCGGCACCAGTTGACGCAGCCGCGCCAATCTGGTGTCCGCGGCGAAGGCGAGTTCCTCCGGTTCGCGCGGTTTGTCGAATGGCCACGCGTCGCCCACGCGCACGACGAAGCAACGTGCGCCGCCCTGCGCGAAGAACGAGCGCACTGCAGCGCCCAGCC
>DATDFH010000665.1:0-9843 GCA_036522715.1 Verrucomicrobiia bacterium | reverse complement strand
GGAGGTCAACGGTGTCACGTCGCGAAAAGCTCCGGCCACTTTGAGGGTGACCAGCCGCGGGTAGCGATCGAGGCCGTCGAGGGAAAAGATGCTTTCCAGCTCCATGTCTTCGAGCAGCGGCATCTCGGGCAGTTGAAAGGCGTCGCGCAGCGGGAAGTCGAGGCCGTATCCGCCCCGCAGCGCCGCGCGGCGTACGGCTGGCCAGCGCGGGATGGCCTGCAAGTTCAGCGGGCTGCCATTCCACTGCACAACCTGCAACCGCTCCAGCCGCTCCAGCCCGTCCACCTTCACCCACGGCTGCTGCACGCGCACCGCGAGCTGTTCCAACGCGCTGCACTGGCCGACGGGCCGCAAGTCGGTGGTCTGGGCATCGTTCAGGGAGAGCTTGCGCAGATTCAGCAGCGCCGTCAGCGGCGAGTAGTCTTCGATCTCCACCTCGTTCAGGCTGACTTCCTCGAAGTCAGGGAAAAAGCGCAACCAGCCGAGATCGCGCATCGGCCGGTCTTGATACCCGTGGGTCGAATACTCCTTGCGCAGGCGCAGTCCTGCGTCGCCGCTCCGCACCTCATCGCGGTCCAGAACCGGAACGTACGCGGGGTTGAGCCGGCGGGCCTTGTGAATCTCCCGGAGTTGTTCCCAGTTGTAGCGGGCGGCCAGCCCCCGTCTGTTGCGTTCAAGGATGACACCCCACTCCACGGCTTTCTCGATGCCGAATCGTTCTTCCACCGTTCGCTCCGGCGACATCGCCCAGGAGAGGAAATCATTTGTGCTCACGCGGCTGGGATAGTCCGAAACGACGGGCGAGTCCAGCTTGCAGCAAACGAATCACGGGTGTTGATCTCCGGCCCGGCTTCATGGCATGAGCAGCGGGTTGATGAACAACAACTTCGTTTTCCGCTTCGCTGTCGCCGCGCTGCTGCTCGCGGCGCTCGCCTTTGTTCCCGCCACCTCGCGCGCCGCCGAACCGGGCCGGATCGCAAGCGCGTTGCAACCGTTCGTTGATCATCACACGCTGGCGGGCGCGGTCACGTTGGTGGCGAACAAGGACAAGTTTCTCGACGTGGCGACGGTTGGCTTTGCGGACATCACGGCGAAGAAGCCGATGCGGGCGGACGCGCTGTTCTGGATCGCCTCGATGTCGAAACCCATCACCGCCGCCGCGCTGATGATCCTCGTGGACGAGGGCAAGGTGAACGTGAACGATCCGGTGGAAAAATACCTGCCGGAGTTCAAGGACCAGATGGTCGTCGCCGAACAGGACAAGGATCACGTGGTGCTGCGCCGGCCGAAGCATCCCATCACGGTGAAAAACGTGCTGAGCCACACCAGCGGGCTGCCGTTCAAGTCGGGCATCGAGCAGCCGACGCTTGACCTCTTTCCTTTGCGTGCGCGGGTGCTGAGTTACGCGATGTCGCCGCTGCAATTCGAGCCGGACAGCAAATACCAATACAGCAACGCCGGCATCAACACTGCCGGGCGCATCATCGAGGTCGTCAGCGGGATGCCTTACGAGAAGTTTCTCGACGAGCGTCTGTTCAAGCCGCTTGGGATGAGGGACACGACGTTCTGGCCAACCTCGTCGCAGATCCGGCGGATCGCGAAATCCTACAGACCGAACAAGGAGAAGACCGGCCTCGAAGAAACCATCGTCGCGCAGCTCCAGTATCCGCTCAACGACCCGGTGCGCCAGCCGATGCCGGCGGGTGGGCTGTTCTCGACCGCACAGGACGTGGGGCGCTTCGGCCAGATGGTGCTCGGCGGCGGCGTGTTCAACGAGAAGCGCATCCTTTCCGAAGAGGCGGTGAAGCAGATGACCTCGGTGCAGACCGGCGATCTGCCGCAGGGCTACGGCTTCGGGTTTTCGGTCGAGAAGAAGCCCGACGGCACGTTCGGCCACGGCGGCGCCTACGCGACGCAGTTGCGCATCGACCCGCACCAACAGCTCGTGATGGTGCTGATGGTGCAGCACACCGGCGGCTTCCCAAACGGTGATGAGGGAAAGAAGATCAACCCGACGTTCTTCAGCGCCGCCGCGTCGATGTTGGGGAAATAGCCTCCGGCTCAGTTGCATCCGAACATGATTCTCCAACTCACTCGCCACACCGTGAAACGACTCCTCGCTCTCGCCATCTTCACCGCTTCTCTCACGCTCGCCGCCGTCGCTGCCGACGACTCGCCCACGACATTGATGACCAGGCCGGGCAGGCTGCTCGTGAGCGAGGATTTTTCCAAACCGCTGCCCCCGCCAGTTGGCAGCACGGCGCAATTCGCCAGCGGCTTCAAAGGCTGGCGCTGCAACGTCGTGGAGCGCGGTGGACATTGGGACGTGGTGGACGGCACTTTTCGCGGCGTGGAGAATCCTGCGGTCAACCATCCGGCCACGGCGTCCATCGGCTTTGATTTCAAGAATGTCGTGATCGCGTGCGAGGTGCGGCTGCACGACGTGCCCCTCGATGGCCGCAAGTCTCGCGGTTTCAGCGTGCGCACGACCGACGCGAAGGATTACGTGTGCAGCCTCATGCTCAACACGAACGGCTTCCGTATCGAGAAATCCGACAACGATCACGGCGGCCCCGACAAGCCGGTGCCGTTCGGCGCGGTCATCATGCCCATCAAGCTCGGTGAATGGCAGAAGGTCGTGATCGAAATCCTCGGTGACGAAATGGTCGGCACCGTCAACGGCCGGAGCCTCACCGGCCAGCACCCGCTCATCGGCACCGACAAGAAGAGCATCATGTTTGTCTCACAGGCCGAGGGCGCCGTGCGCCATCTCCGCGTGTGGGAAGCGGAGCCCGATCCCGGCTGGGCGAAGAACAGACAAAAGCTCACACGCGAAAGCAGGACTGTAGGACGGAAATAGGGACGCCGGTCGGGCGCGGTTCGCTTGCTGCGCCCGTCTCGCGACATCACCCGCTTCCGCCCTCGACACGTGCGTCGCCTCGCGCTATTCGTCGATCAACACCAGACCATTCATGAAACGATCTCTTGTCTTCCTCCTCTGCCTCGTTGCCACCCTGCCGCTCGCCGCCGCAGAGAAGTCCAGACCCGTCCCGCTCTTTGACGGCAAGACCTTCACCGGGTGGGAGGGCGACACGAACAAGACCTGGCGCATCGTCGATGGTTCATTCGTCGGCGGCTCGATGAGTGCGGCGGTGCCGCGCAACGAGTTCCTCTCGACCACGCGACGATTCACGAACTTTGTGGTGCGCGTGAAATTCAAACTGCTCGGCGGCGAGAAGGCCAACGGTGGCGTGCAAATTCGCACCGAGCGCATCCCCAATCATCACGAGGTCATGGGCTATCAGGCCGACATGGGCGACCCGGCGTGGTGGGGCTGCCTTTACGACGAGTCGCGCCGCAAGAAGGTGCTCGTGAAGTCCGACATCGAAGCCGTGAACAAGGTGCTCAAGCGCGGCGATTGGAACCAATACGAAATCCGCTGCGAAGGAAAACGAATCCAGATCAAGCTCAACGGCGTTCAGACCGTGGACTACACCGAGGAGGACGCGACGATCCCGAACCACGGCATCATCGCCGTCCAGATCCACGGCGGCCCGCCCAGCGAAGCGTGGTACAAGGACATCACGATCGAGGAGTTGCCGTAGCCGGCGTAGCAGCCGAGGTGAGGAGGCTCTAAATCTTCATGAGTCGCAGCTACCACGTTACCGAAAAGGCGGCGCGGCGCGCATTCGCCGAGGGCGACACGAAGCCAACGCTCGACGCATCGGAAAAGTCGTGGGTGAAGAAAGCGGCAGAACGAAAGCGACAACGCTCTGGCGCGGCCCGCAGGCGCCCATCAAATCGAGCGATTGTTTCGGAAGAAAAATCGCGAACTCAGCGCGTCCGCGAAAAGCTCGCGGCAAAGGCGATTTAGCCTAGTACACGCTCCTCAGACCATCGGCGTGTGCTTGAACTTGCGCACGCGGCCGTAGGGGAGCCATTCGAGCACGTAGAAATCACCCTTCGAGTCCACGCACATCGCGTGCGGCGTGGCGAACTTGTCCTTCCGCCCATGCTCGAACTCCTCCTTCTTCACGCCACGGCCATCGCCGAGTTTCGCCACTGGCTGGTCGTCCTTGTCGAGAATTACGACAAGGCTGCCGAGGTCGGGCACATAGAGGTGGCCGTCGTGCTGATAGAAGCAGCACGGGTTGCGGACGAAGTCGCCGTTGATGGTGCGTTTGTAATTCAGTTCGAGGTCATAGACTTCGTAGCGGCTGTTCGCACGGTCTGCGATATAGACTTCCGGTTCGCGCTTGAGCGTGTTGATCCACACGCCGTGGCAGGTGTTGAATGTGCCGTGCGGTGCGTCGGGGCCTTTCTTCGCCGAGGCGTCCGCGCGTCCGCCGATGGTCTTGAGGTGCCGGAAATTTTTGTCGAAGCGGCTGACGATCTGGCTGCCGTAACCGTCCACGATGTAGATGTCGCCATTGGCCGCCACCGCGACGTCGGTCGGACTGGTCCACGTGAACTTCTGCGAGGTGGAAGTTTCCTTTTCCACGTTGCCGATCGTGTAGAGCACCTTGCCCTTGAGGTCGGTTTTATAGACGCGCTTGCCGAGCTTCGGGCCTTCCTTGTTCGTGCTGACGTTCTCGGTGAAGTAGAGGAACTCGTCGCGCCCTTCCCTGCTCCAATAGACGCAGTGCGCGGTGTCCTTCACCTGGTCGGTCGAGTAACCGACCTTGTCGCCGAAATCCTTACTCCACGTCTCCAGCAGTTTGCCCTCACGACTGAACACGGCCACGCACGGGCTGGCCGAGCGCGACGTGACATACACGCGGTCCTTCGAGTCCACCACGATGCCGCAGCCCAGGCCGAATTTCATGTCGCCGGGAAGCCGGCCCCAACTCTCGTCGAGTGTGTAGGTCCACTTGCCGCTGCCGATGCGCACAGGTTCGGAACCCGCCGCGGCAAGCGACGGCAGCGCGGTCGCCGCTGCGGCTGTGGCGCTCACCGCGAGAAAATCACGGCGCGTGAGACGGCGGGGGAAAAGATATTCGCTGGTGTTCATAAAGAATTTTCGTTCGGGCTTTCGGTACAGGGTAGCAACAGCGGCGCAACGCGCCATAGAAGATTCTGCTTCGAGCGATGCAGGATTCTCTGCGGGGCAGAGGGATTGTGAACGGGATGAACCGCGCCGCGGCGATCAATCTGGGATCGGATCGTCCTTCCGAAAATCTTTCCCCTCCCAATTCAGCGCGCCGGTCGCGGGATCATAGGTGAGGATGCGCTGCGCGCTGCCGGGCACGGGTTTCTTGTTCACCTTCGGCAGCCACTTCGCGAGATCGCGCTTCACGTCGGCAAACTTTTTGTCGCCCGCGAGGTTCTTCCACTCGTTCGGGTCGGCCTGCATGTCGTAAAGCTCCTCCGAGCCGTCGGCGTAATGGATGTAGCGCCAGCGCTCGGTGCGGATGCCGTGGTTGTCGTGATTGTGCGTCGTGATGGCGGGCCATTCGCGGGGGGCGTCGGCCTTCTTCAACTGCGGCACGAGGCTGTGGCCTTCGAGATCCTTGCGCGCGGGGAAGCCGGTGAGTTCGAGCAGCGTGGGGAAGATGTCGAGCAGTTCCGCGGGGCGGCCACACATTGCGCTCTTCGCGATGCCCGGCCCGGCGAAGATCAACGGCACGCGCGTCGAGCGGTCCCACAATGTGTTCTTACCCGTAATGAGTTTCTCGCCGAGGTGCCAGCCGTGATCGCTCCAGAGCACGATGATCGTGTCGTTCGCGCGGCCGGCGGCGTCGAGCGCATCGAGCACGCGGCCGACCTGCGCGTCCATGAAACTCGTGCTGGCGAGATACGCGCGCACGAGCGGACGCCACTCGTTGCGCTCCTTGAGCGTGTGCAGGCGCGGTTCGGGGAGCGACCAATGGAGGAACCACGAGAAGCGCGGCGTGTCGTCGCGGTCGTTGTCGAGTACGGGCGGCATCTGCAGCGTCGCGTCGGGATAGAGGTCGAACCATTTCTGCGGCGCGTAACACGGCACATGCGGCAGGCGGAAACCGGCGGCGATGAAAAATTGTTTGTCCTTCGGCGCCTTTTGCAACGCCCCGATGGCCGCGCTCGCTGTCTGATAATCCACCGCGTCTTCGTCCTTTTCCGGCCACACGCCCCAGTCCATCGCCGGATGACGCGGCTCGGGGAGGTTGGCGATGGGTTTGTCGGGCCGGGTCCGGTTGCGCGTCTGCACCCATTCGTTGAACTCCCGCGGCTGATCCTTCGGCTTGATCGAGCCGTCGTGATAAATTTTTCCGGTCGTGAATGTCGTGTAGCCAGCGCTCGTGAACGTCTGCGGCAGAGTGACGTGATTCTTCGTCTGCTCCACGTCGCGGATACCTGGCACGAGCCCGTAGATGCCAGTCGAAGATGGCCGCAGGCCCGTCAGCAGACTGGAACGCGACGGATTGCACAGCGGCGCCTGCGTGTGCGCGTTGGTGAAGAGCGTGCCGCGCTTCGCCAACCGGTCAATGTTCGGCGTCTTCACCTGCGAATGGCCGCCGAGGCAGCCGATCCAGTCATTCTGATCGTCAATAGCGATGAAGAGGACGTTGGGCTTCTGCACCGCATGGAGAGGCAGGGGAAGCAGGAGCGCGAGCAGGAGAATGAATCGTTTCATGGCTGTGTTGAACGGTGGCGAGTATGGACCGACTTGCGCGTCGCTGACAAAACCATTTCGGCGCGGACTGAAGCTGCGTCGAGCTTGACGCTCGCGGCTTGCGCAGCGCCGTTGAGTTGCGACACTCTCCGCCGCATGAGCTTCCCAAACCGCGCAGCAGGCTCATCGACTGCGGACTGCACGCGTCAACGTTGCGACCGCATGTCCACGGCGTTTACCTTGATCGAACTGCTGGTCGTCATCGCCATCATCGCGATCCTCGCCTCGCTGCTGCTGCCGGCACTGGCCAAAGCCCGGGAGAAGGCGCGGCGGAGCAAATGTCTGAGCAACATGCACCAACTGGGCATCGCGTTCGCCGTTTACCTGAATGACTATGATGACCAGACTCCGCCGAGCACCGACGGCGTGGCAAACTTCAACACTTCCGGCGTCACGAACTTTCTCGGCTCGCTCCTCCCGTACGTGGAGTATCAATACCACGTTTACACCTGCCCGTCCGCGCAACCGGTCCCCGGGCCGACCGCACCCAACCCGACCAACGATACCGGCTACCTTGGCAACGCCGTCGTGATCGGCCGCGTCGCGACCAAGGCGCCGCGGCCCTCGGAGGTCATCTACATGCAGGAGTTGTTTGAACGCCGCAACACCGCCTACCTGCGGCCGCGTTTGGCCGGCCCGGTGTATTTCTGGTGGCACTACACCGATGTCGTGCCGACTCCCAGCGGTTCCTACGAGCACTACACCACGGTCCACACTGGCGGGGGCAACCTGCTGTTCCTCGACAGCCACGCCGAGTATCGATTCGGCAACACGCTGACCAGCGGTGATTTCGGACTGGTTCCCGGCACGGACACCTGGGCCGCTCCTTTCACGACGCCTTACTTCGGAGCATTTTGAAAACGTTGATCTCCATTCGCGTAGTGGTGGCGGGCGTCGTTGGCGCGACGCTGTTCTCCGGGTGCGGTAAAAGGCAATCGACCGTGCCGCAACCCGACACCATCTCGCATGGCACGCCCGAGAATCCCTCAACCGCAGCGGCGACGGGAGCGGGGTCAACTTCCTCCGCAGTGTCGGTCGATTCCGCCGCGGAAAAGCAGCGTCAACTCCTGTTGACGCTCACCGCCGCGTTGCACCGCTGGTTGCAGGGCAAGCCGGAAATTCCCAAGGAGATCGATCTTGAGATGCTTGTTCGCGACCGTTACCTTAAGACAATCCCGCCCCCGCCGCCAGGTCTGCACTACACGGTCAACATGACCAACCTTCAGGTCGAACTCGTTCCTTAGCCCAGCGCGTCGCCGGGAGCGCTCGCGCGCATTGGTGTGTGAGCGCGTTGAGGCGCTTCCGCGTGGTTCGCGGGCGGCTCACAGCAGCACGAGCGCGATTGCCGCCATCATCAACGCCGCGCCCGCCAGCCGCCAGCGCAGCACGCGCGCGCCAAGGTGCTGCTCGCGGTTGCCGAACCAGTGCCCGACGAGCCACACCGCCACGACACTCCACAAGCCGCGCGAGCTGACGAGGATGTTCGCCGCCGTGACGTTGCCGTACTTCACCACCGCGATGCCAAAGACCACCGATTGCGCGCCGATGAACAGACAGCCCGCCAGCAGCCACGGCCACGCGGCCCGCGGCACTGCGCGCAGCGGAGCATGAAAGAACGGCACGAATCCAAACCCAAGCACCGGCACGAACGCCATCATCGCCGGCAGGAACCGGCCCACGCCCCACGGCGGCGACCATTTTTGGAGCAGCACGTCGAACAGCGCGAAGATCGCCGACGAAATTCCGGCGAACAGGATCGTGCTGCCGACGTGATGATGCCGCCCGCCCTCGGCGCGGTTCAACAACGCGATCGCCAGCGAACTGAGCAGCGCGGCACTCCAGAGTTTCGCCGGGACGTGTTGCGCCAGCACCAGCGTGGTGAAGAAGGCGACGAGGATGATTTTGACGCCGAGCACCGGCGTGGCCACCGACACGTCGCCCCGCTGGAGGGCGAGGTAGTTGAGCAGATGGCCGAAGATGAAGAGCACCGCCAGCAGCGCAGGCTGCCACCAAAGCTTCGCGTGAAACGTCCCGCCCAGCGGAAGCAGCAGCATGGACAACGCGGGCGTGACGAGGCTGGCGACGAATGCCGTGCGCCACACGCCCACGCCGAAGTCGCCCGCGCGCTTCACCAGCAACGCGCCGACGACGTAGAGCACCGCGGCGATCAGCGGCAGGAGGATGCTGGCGGCGTTCACTGTCCGGTGGCGGGCAGCGGCACCTGTGATTTGTGCATGAGGTAGGCGATGAGGTCGCGTTGCTGCCCGGGCGTGAGCGCTTCGAGCAATCCCTCGGGCATGATCGAGAGCGAGGACTCTTGGATGCTCTCCACCTCGTCGCGCGAGACAGTCAGCTTCTCGGTCATGGTCTTGAGCGACAGCGTGCGGTCGGTCTTTCCGGTGATGAGGCTGTTGAGCACGCGGCCGTCCTTCATGTTCACGATCGACATGTGAAAGTCGGCGCTCACCACGGCGCTCGGGTCGGCGATGTTGTCGAGAAGGTAATCAATATTGTCACGCCCCGCGCCGGTGAGATCGGGGCCGACTTCGCCGCCCTGCCCGTAGAGGCGATGACAGGTCGCGCAAACCGTGTTAAAAACGAGGCGGCCATTGCTCATGTCGGCCTTCGCGAGCGAAGCGGACGTGAGTTGAGTCTTCAGCTTCGCGATCAACGCGCGTTTGTCGGCGGCGGCCTCGCGCAACTCGCCCCACGCCTTCGTCAATTGCGCGTTGAGAGCCGCGTCGTTGAAGCTGCGAATCTGGCGGGCGTGAAATGCGGTCACGTCAGCACGGGGAATCTTGCCGGCGGCGACTTCATTGAGCAGCGCCTTTGCGAACGTCGGCCGCGACACGAGCGTGTCCATGACAGGCGCGCGCTCGGAATTGTGGAAGCTGCGGTAACTCTTCGCGAGCTTCTCGCCAATGGCCGGATCGTCGAACTGCGCGAGGCCGCGCACGGCCACGGCGTTGAGGAAACGCACGCCTAGCAACTGCTCGCAAATCTGCCGCAGGTCCGGCGGGCGGTTTTCGATGAGTGTCTGGAGCGCGGCCTTGCGCGCAGTCAGGTCGGCGTCCTTGTCGATCGCGACGCGCTTCACCTCGTCGAGCGCCCGGCCGTCGCCGAAAAGCACGCTCAGGTCGCGCACGCGATCACGGATGGCGGTGTTGGCTGACGTTGCGAGATTCTTCGTA
>DATDFH010000664.1:0-2512 GCA_036522715.1 Verrucomicrobiia bacterium | reverse complement strand
AGCCGTGCTACTGCCGGTTCTTGGCGTACCGCGTCTGGGTTATCTCGACGAAGCCGATCCGTTTCAGCCGGGCGCCAACTTTCCTTGGCTTACCACCCCGCAATGGGTCGGCGAGCCGGGGGTGGACGCGGTGGTCATCCTCGCCATCGACGACATGCGCGACCCGAAGAAGTACGAGGCGTACTTCCGGCCGATCCTGGAGCGGCTCAAGCAAATCGACGGGCGCGCGCCGGTGAGCGTCATGACGTGCGTTGTGCCGCCGGAGGACCCGCAACTCGCCGCGTGGCTCAAGGAAGGACTCTCGTTCGACGTGCACACGCTGGCGCATCCGTGCCCGCTGTTGCAGAAAGGGAACTTCGACGCCGCGGCGCAGACGGTCCACGGCTGCGTGGATTTGCTGAGCCAGATTCCGGGCAACAAACCCGTCGCCTACCGGATGCCCTGCTGCGACTCGATGAACTCGCCCAGCCCGCGTTTCTACGCGGAAATATTCAACGGCACTTCCAGCAACGGCCACTTCCTCACGATCTCATCTTCGGTCATGAACCTCTTCACGACGAACGACGCCGCGCTCCCGCACGAACTCGTGCTGGACGGACAGCGGCGCGAGCGGTTCGGAAAATATTTTCCTTCCGAGACCAACGCGGTGACGAAGAAGAGCCTTGCGCAGTTCGCGACGTGGATTGAAAACTATCCATATCCCTACGTCATCGGGAAGCTCTGCTGGGAATTCCCCGGCATGGTGCCGAGCGATTGGGAGGCGTTCAACCTCCACGGCGCGAGCAACACGGTGACCGTGACCGATTGGAAGGCCGCACTCGATCTCACCGTGCTCAAGCAAGGCGTATTCAACTTCATCTTCCATCCGCACAACTGGATCGCGCCCGCGCAGATGATTGAGTTCATCGACTACGCCGTGAGCAAGTATGGCAAGCGCGTGAAGTTCCTGACGTTCCGCGAAGCGCAGCAACGGCTCGACCAACATTTGCTTGCGGGCAATCTGCTCCGCGCCGCCAACGGCCGCGACAACGGCGTGCGCCTCCTCGATCTCAACGGCGATGGCTTCGTGGACGTGGTCATCGCCAACGAGCGCGGGCGCAAAACGCGCGTGTGGGATCCAGCGAAGCGCGGGTGGGACGAAGCCAGTTTCCCGACGCCGATCACCGACGCGAACATCGAGACGGGCGTGCGCTTCGGCATGCTTTCGTCGAACGGTCCTGTCGTTGCGCTCGTCCGCAACAAGGCGGCGCAAGGCGCGTGGACCTTCGACGGTAAATCCTGGCTTGAAGACAAGACGCTCCTCCGCGGCCTCGAAATTGCCGGTCTGCCCATCCTCACGAGCGACGCCGGCCGCGACCGCGGCGTGCGTCTGCGCGACGTGAACAACGATGGCCGCGATGAGTTGATCGTCGGCAACGAAGCGCAGAACGCCGTCTTCGAGTGGTCCGCCGCCGAGCGCACGTGGAAGAAGCTCGATTACGCGCTGCCCAAAGGCGCTGCCGTCGTGGACGCCGAAGGGCGTGATGCGGGCCTTCGCTTCGTTGACCTCAACGGCGACGGCTTCGATGACGTGGTGTTCTCGAACGAGAAGGCGTTCGGCGTTTACACCTTCGTCCCGGTCGAGAAGAAGAACGTGGACTGGCGCCTCGGCTGGTCGCAGGAATTGCGCGCGGGCAAGCGCGGCGACTCCGGCGAGATTCCGATGATCACGCGCGGCGGCGAGCATCCGAACAACGGCGCGTGGTTCAAGCACGGCGCGATGTGGGTTCAAAACGAGGACACCGCCGCGCAGCCATTCGTCGTGGAGCGCATTCCGTTCGAGCAGCTCCTCGCCATCCCCGCGCCCGCGCCGAAGTCGCCGGAGGAATCGCTCTCGTGCCTCAAGGTGCGCGACGGTTTCAAAGTCGAGCTGGTCGCGAGCGAGCCGCTCATACGCGACCCGATCGGCTTCGAGTGGGACGCGCGCGGTCGGCTGTGGGTCGTCGAGATGGGCGACTATCCGCTCGGCATCGACAACAAGGGCAAACCCGGCGGCGTGGTGCGCATCCTCGAAGACACGGATGGCGACGGCGTGTATGACAAGTCCACGGTGTTCCTCGACGGATTGAACTTTCCAACGGGAGTCACGCCGTGGCGCAACGGCGTGCTGATCGCCGCCGCGCCGGAAATCATTTACGCCGAGGACACCGACGGCGACGGCCGCGCCGACGTGCGGAAGGTTCTCTTCACCGGTTTCCGCGAGGGCAACCAGCAGCATCGCCTCAACGGTTTCGACTTCGGCCTCGACGGCTGGTTCTACGGCGCGAACGGCGACAGCGGCGGCGAAGTTATTCCGGTCAATCAACCATCAACCATCCACTATCAACCAACTCCAATCAGCGGCCGCGACTTTCGTTTCCGGCCCGACACGGGCGAGTTCGAAGCCGAGAGCGGCTCGACGCAATATGGCCGGCGGCGCGACGATTGGGGCAACTGGTTTGGCAACAACAACAGCACGTGGCTCTGGCACTAC
>DATDFH010000663.1:0-20216 GCA_036522715.1 Verrucomicrobiia bacterium | reverse complement strand
GGCGACGTTTACGACGCCAGAGCCGCTGACGAGGAGTGTGCCGACGGCGTTCTGGCCGATGATGAGGTTGGCGTTGCTGTCGCGCTGGTTGAAGGTGCCGCCGCTGACTTGCAAAGTGCCGACGGCCGCGGGCGCGAACCGGCCCACCGAAACCGCGTTGACCCAACCGTTCGCCTCCCCACCCGTCATGTTGAACACGCCGGTTCCGTCGGAGCCGATGTTCATGTTTGTGATCACGTCGAGGCGGCCACCGCTGAGGAAGTAGTTGCCGATCGAAGTGATGTGGGCATCGTCATTGTTTCCGGCAATGCTGAACGGGTCGGTGCCCAAGGCGATGTTCGTCACTACGCCGCTGGATTGATAGACCGCGCCGGTCGTGTTGGCCACCTTGGCCACGTAGAAGTTCATGAATTCAAGCCGCGCGCCATTCGTGATGTGGAGCGTGCCGGTGCATCCGGCGACTTCCGCCGCGGCGATGTCCGCGGCGACGTCATTCACGCGGAGCGTGGCACCATCGAGCACCAACGTCCCGACGCCCCTCGTGTTGGCGATGCGGCCCAACGCCACGGTGTTGTTGTTGGTGAGGGAACCACCGGTGACCACGATCTTACCATTGTCAGCGCGCAAACCGCCAAACTCGCCGCTGCCGGAGAGCAGCAACGTGCCGGCCCCGTTGACGGCCAGGTTGTTGGCGATGTTGGTGGTGAAGATGTTGCCGCTGATCGAGACGGTTGAGTTGTTCGTGATCGTGAAGGTCGCGTTGCCATTCAGGGTGAACGTCGGGGCCGTGTTGGTGATATTGCCGAACGTCCGGAGCGTCGAGCCCCCGATGGTCAGCGGCCCGGTGACTGCGCCCAGCGCGTTGCCGTTGTTGATCTCCACTGTGCCGCCCAGAAAAGTGTTGCCTCCCGTATGGGTGTTGATCCCGAGCAGTTTGTTCGTCTGGCCGCCAACCTTTTGCAACTTGAGCGCCGTGCCGGAAATGACGCCATTGAACGAGCCGGCGACGCCATTGCTGCCGATGGTGAAGGTGGCCGGGCTGCCGCCGGTGTTGGCGACGACGCCGGTGGCGTTGGTGCCGGTGAAGCCGTTGACCGCCTCGCTGAAGCCGTTGAGGTCGAGCGTGCCTTCAAGAAACAGGTTGCCGCGGCCCGCGCCGTCGGGAATGACGTTGTTGGCGCCGAGCGTAAATGTGCCGGCGCTGAGGATGGTGTCGCCGGGGTAGTTGTTTGAAACGCCCATCGTCAGGGTGCCAGCGCCGGTCTTGTTCAAGGCGACGGTCCCGCCGATGGAACCCGAACCGCTGATCGAGTAACTCAAAGAGTCGTTGGCGAAAGTCATGAAGACGCCGCCGGGGGCCACAGCGGAAGACAGGTCGATCGCAGTGGTGCCTGTCGCGCTATCGTCAAACGTAAGGATGCTGCCGGGGCTGAACGCCACGGAAGTGAAAGTGTTATCACGCCAGTTGGCCGGACCGACCCACTCCCCGTCGAAGTCACCGTTCCATGTCAGGTTCACAGGGACATCGGTCACATTGAGGTCTATCTGGGTGCCGTTGGTTTGGACGGTGGCGGTGACGCCCGGGGGCAGGCTCACGAGATTGAACGAGCCACCGCCGGTGACAAAATCGATGAGGGTGAATGTGCCGATGCTCAGGCCGGCTCCTGACGCGCGGATGGAGAGATTGACAGTTCCGTTCACCGTCAGGTTGGTCGCGGTGATGACGGGCGCGGTGGGATTCCCGGTGGCGCCGACATCGATGACGAGGTCTGCGCCGGCGCTGGAACCCAACGTCAGCGACGCGGTCGGCAGCGAGGCATTGGTCCTATTCACGCGGACGCCAAAGGTGGTGCCGTCGGCGGTCTGAATCGTGCCGCCGCCCGCGTGGGCGGTCGAGAGAGTCACTTCGCCCGCATTCAAGAGCGTTGCGCCCGAATACGTGTTCGTGCCAAGGAGGGCGACACTGCCCAAGCCGGTTTTGATGAAGCCGCCGTCTGGATTGACGCCGGAGCCGTGCAGGAGCGGCTGGAAGTTCGTGATGCCCCAACCGGCGGTATCGATCTTCGCGCCGCCGGTCATGACATTGAGCGTGATGCCTCCATTGTTGGCGCCAGTATTCGTGGCCGCAAAGTTAAGGCTGTTGGTGCTGATCACCAACTGACCGCCGTTGAAGTTGAACACTGACGTATTGTTGCTCCCGCCGCCGCGCGTGATGCTCGGGATCGTCAACGTTCCTCCGTCGAGGTTCGCCGTCCCGGAGCCTTCGATGGGAGCCGAAGCGCCGGCGAGTTGGAAGGTGTTCGTAATCACGGCAACCGCGGAGTTGGTGATCGTGAAAGTGGAGGGACCGCGCGATCCCACCGTCAGGCTCCCCGACGTAAACGTTCCTGAATCTTTGACCAGTATGAACGAGTTCGAAGTGGCCGGTGCTGTGAAAGTCGCCTGCGCCATGACGACCGAGATCGCGTTGAACACGCCCGTGCTGCTGATGGTCACTTTTCCACTGGAATCAGGAGCGGTGCTGGCTCCCACGTTCACGACGGCGGCGTTAAGCCTGCCGGTGCCGCTGATGTTTAACACGCCGATGCAGCCGGTACCGGTATTCTGGTTTGCGATGGCAATCAGGGCGTTGTTGCTGCGACTCGTATCGAGCAGGCCTCCGCTCAGATTATAGGTGCCCGTCGCATTTTGTGCATTGCCGAGGTTGATGACCGCCGCGGTTCCCGCCCGCTCGACGATGTTGGTGCCGCCAGTCTGGTTGACCGTACCCGAAAGGCCGCTCCCCTGCGCAATGCGGAATAAGGAACCGGTGCCGTTGGTGGCGATCAACACGGTGCCGGGACCGATGTTGAGGGTCGCGTTGCTCACCACGTCGATCCCGCGGCCGTGTTGAATGAAACCGGACAGGGTCAGATCCCTCCTGATGGTCAAAAGATTACCGGTCTCCAACGAGAGGCTGCGACCGGCTCCGACCGCCCACGTCTGAGCAACATTGACCTGGACGATGCTGCCACCGCCAATGATCAAGTCCGCGCCAGCGACCTCGATGCCCGCGAAAGTGCCCGAGGTATTCGTATTGAAGATGATCAGGTTGGTGGGCGAGCCGGTGATGTTCACGGCCGCAGGCGCGTTGGAAATTCTGATGCCACCCCAGGTGACGACGGCGGCAGTGGGTCCGTTGGTGCAGAAAGCAGGCGTCGTCACAGTGCTGTCCCAAATCAGGATGTCGTTGATGACTGGCACGCCCGCGTTGGTCCACGCGCCCGCTGTGTTGAGCGCAGTGGCCGTGTTCGCGCGGATATAGTTTGCGGCCCGCGCCAACGGTGCCGTGGTCGCCAGGGCCAGAAATGAAACAAGGAAGATACGCGAGGCGGTGGGAAGGACGTCTTTCTTCATAGCATTGAGTTCCGTCGCGGCAGGGGCGCCATTCGCCAGAGCGAGCGACGAGTTGGGAGCTGAAGTCTTCCGACGGATATTCGTTTGCACCGGCGAGTGCAAGCATCTTTTGCGAAATTTTCTCAGCCGTTCCCGATCCCGAAAAGGCGTTGACGCTCCGGGCCGAGCTCTCATACCACGGCAAGTTCGAACCCGGCAGCACGAGAAGCTGCTTATGCAAACGTTCGTCTCGTCCCATCGCTCTCGTTTACGCCTCACCCCGAAGTCGCCGTCAACATCCTCAACCATCTGCACGTCCCGCGAGTCAGGCAGGACTGGCCGGAAGCAGCACCGCGCTCAACTGCCGTGACCGCCATCGTCGAAGAAAATCATACGTCCTCGTTCAATTCCCCAGAGCCATTTCAGAAGACCGAGGACGGCGAGCGCGAGACGCTTGACCTGTTCTGTGTCCTTTGGAACGCGAAGAATGAGGGATTCCCTAGACCTTTCGGATCACCGCCCGCAGCCTCAAACTCAACTCCTCTTCGCGAAGACGCCGGACGGGTAAGAATTACACGCAACGAGAGAGTTGACAGCGCCCATGATTCGGTTCATTCGTAGTGCACTCTCATAGCAGATCGGCAGTTTGCCGTTCTAGCACCAGAACTGAAATTACTTATGAGAAGAACGAATGAGCCCTGTTATATCCGCGCGTTCACGTTGATCGAGCTCTTGGTTGTCATCGCGATCATCGCCATTCTTGCCAGCCTCCTTCTGCCCGCACTTGCCCATGCGAAAGCCAAGTCTCAACGCATCAAGTGCGTCAGCAATCTGAGACAGATCGCTGTGGCAGCACACCTGAACGCCATGGACAACGAGGGAAAATTTGTGTCCGACTACAACGGAAACAACTTCGCGACCGCAGGCAATCCTCCCGGCATTCAAGTCTGGCGTTTCTATAAATCATTGGAAAACGAGCTGGCCACGCCAAAAGTGGTCGATTGCCCGAGTGACCTGAATGTGGTCGCCTCCAACTTCATCCGCCCCGGGTTTGCCGATGCCAACATCTCTTACTCTGCGAATCATGCCGCGGATGAGGCCTTCCCGACGCGGCTGATCGCTGGAGACCGGAACATGCGCAAGTATTCGGTGGCCGGACAGTTCGGCAACGGCGTGCTTCGGCCGATGGGAAGCAATGATTACGATGTCGGGTGGGGTGTGCAACAACACGTGAGTCAGGGAAACATTGCGTTGGTGGATGGAAGCGTTCAGCAGAGTGTCCACGGGACCGGCCCTCAAAGCATAATGGATTACTTGCGGTATTCGGGAGCCACCAATCTGATGGCGTTTCCGAAATAGGGCGGAGATTTTCTTGAATCGACAACCCAAGTCAGGGTGCCGCGCCTGACTTTCGATTCTCCGTCGGGGCAGAGAGACGCTTACCATTTCGATAGCGCGCTATATGCTTCGTTGGACTGTTCGGCTGTCATCGCTGTCAATGAAAGGCCGTCATTCTTTAGCTTGATCATCCAGCCGTCGCTGAATTGGCCGAGGTACACCGTCGTTTCAAGCTAGGTTGGCTGTGACGGGCCATCTCTCCTGACGCAGGTCCCCTCCGGTTCTTCACCCGTGTCGAACCTCATCCCGCTTCGCCAGCACGTGCTCGATGCGGCGGTCAGGAACGAGCCACAGTAGGGCGACGAACACATACAGGCTGCTCGAAATCCATGGACCCACGAACGCCAACGGAATGGCGGCGAAATAAAATACGGGTGAGAGCTTGCCTTTGAGATCTCTTCCGATCGCCGCTGCGAGCAGGGAGCCGGGTCCCTGCTGCGCGATGATGGCGCGTTGCAGAAGGTAATACGCGATGGCCGCCATCAGCAGCACGAAGCCATAGGCGGCGGTGGGCGCTGGCGCGAGGTGGTTCTCACCCATCCAGCCCGTCGTGAACGGAAAGAGCGACAGCCAGAACAACAGATGCAGGTTGGCCCACAGGATGCCGCCGGTGACGTGCTTGGTGGAATGAAACATGTGGTGATGGTTGTTCCAGTAGATGCCGACGTAAATGAAACTCAGGACGTAGCCCAGGAAGACCGGCAGCAACGGTTTCAGGCCGGCGAGCTCGGTTACGTGCGGCACTTTCAACTCGAGCACCATGATGGTGATGATGATGGCGAGCACTCCGTCGCTGAAGGCTTCAAGCCGGTTCTTTTCCATGCGGCGATACTAACTGGAGCCTCGGTGGTAGGCCACTGTGTTGACTGGTTCGAGCGCGGAGACCATCGGTCCCGACGCGTCGCGACTGGCAGCGACCGGAGTGGCCGCGCTTCCGGATGCGTATTCATTCGTGTCCATTCGTGGTTTTCGGTTACCGCGTGCCGTCCATCCATCATCTGGCGGCTGCGGCGTGAGTTCGCACTTGCACTCCGCGGGTTCCATCACTAATCTTGGCACCGTGGAAGACACAACGTTCATGCTGACCGCAACCGCTCCCAGCGGTTGGCCGGGGCGTTGCCGCTCAGCCCTTCCGCCCGCTCTGCTTCTCCCGTCAACCTTGACGGAAACCAATACCCCGGCCAGCTAGGATTCTCCCGATACCCGATTAGTAGTGCGGTGGCCCCAGGCTGACCCCAGCCCCTTGTGGTTTTCCGCTTTACTTGCCCGGCCGGTTACCCTTTTCTATCTCCGAAACATGTATCTCAAGAACCTGACCGCCCTCGGGTTTAAGTCCTTCGCGGACAAGACCACCCTCAACTTTCAACCCGGCATCACCGCCATCGTCGGCCCCAATGGGTGCGGTAAGTCGAACGTCGCCGACGCTATCCGTTGGGTACTGGGCGAGCAGTCGGCCAAGGCCCTGCGCGGCGGCGAGATGGCGGACGTGATTTTCAGCGGCACCGATGGCCGCAAGTCCCTCGGAATGGCAGAAGTGTCGCTCACCATCGGCGACGTGGACGGGGAGCACCTCATGGCCGCCGGCGTGCCGGTCGAGTTCAACGAAGTCACGCTCACCCGGCGCGTGTTCCGCGACGGCGGCAGCGAGTATTTCATCAACAAGGTCCCGTGCCGGTTGAAGGACGTCCAACAACTCTTCATGGGCACGGGCGTGGGCCGCACCAGTTACAGCATCATGGCCCAAGGCAACATCACGCAGATCATTTCCAGCAAACCGGATGATCGCCGCGCGGTGTTCGAGGAGGCGGCGGGCATCACGAAGTTCAAGGCGCAGAAGAAGGAGGCGCTCCGCAAGCTGGAGCACACGGATCAAAACCTCCTTCGCGTCCAGGATCTCATCCGCGAAGTGAAGCGGCAGATCGGTTCGCTCCAGCGCCAGGCCGGCAAGGCGCGCCGCTACAAACAACTCGCGCAGGAACTCCAGCATCTCGACACGCAACTCGCCCGGCACCAGTTCGACGTGCTCATGGCGGAAATCCGCGAGCGCGAGGCGAACGTGAACCGATTGCGCGACGAGATCGAGCAGTCGTCGAACAATGTCCTCCGCAGCGAGAACGAAATCGCCCACCTTCGCGAGCGCATGTCCGGCCTCGAAAACGAAATCCACAACACGCAACAGCGTGGGATGGAATTGAAGTCGCAGATCGACCGGCACGAGGCTCGCATCCACTTCAACCAGGAGCGCCAGCGCGAACTCGAACAGCAGAACGCCCGGGCGCTTACCGAGATCACGCAGGGCGAAGAACGCCGCCGCGCCGCCGAGGAGGAACTTGCCGGTGTGACCGAGCGTCTCGCCGCGTCCGAGGCGAAACTCGCGGGTGAACGTCGCGAACTCGATACGAAGAAGGCCGCGGTGCATAAGGTTGAGGAAGAGTTGCGGCAGGTGCAGGAGACTTTGCGCGAAGTCCAGTCGGAGTCGTTTGCCGCCGCGCAGTCGCTCACGCGCGCGCGCAACGAGATCAACGCGCTCGATCTTCAGAAGCAGGGCAATGTGGTGCGGCTGGAGAAGTTGTCCGCCGAGAAGATCCAGCTCGAAGAAGAACGCGGCCGGCTGGAGGTGCATCTGCGGGAATTCACCGCGAATGTCGAGGTGGAGAAACTTAATGTCGAAACTTGCCGCGGCACGATTGAGGAGCGGCAGGCGAAGTCGAAAGAAATCGCCGCGCAGCTTGGACAGGTGACGCACGAACTCGACGAACTGCTCCGCCAACAGGCGGGCAGGCGTTCGCAACTTGGCGTGCTGGAGCAGTTGCAGGAATCGCACGAAGGCTTCGGCGGCGGCGCGCGCGCGGCGCTCAAGCAGTCGAAGCTCGTGCTCGGCTCGCTCACCGACAAGATCGTGGTGCCCGATCAATACGTGACAGCGATTGAGGCGGCGCTCGGGCAGAACCTCCAACTCGTGCTTGCCGAGCAGCCGGAGACGGCGCAACAAATCATCGCCGAACTCAACTCGAACAAGAGCGGGCGCGCGAGCATCGCCGCGCTGGGCTTCGGAGTCCCGCCTTCAGGCAGTCTCGATCTTCCCGACACGCTGAAGCGTGAACTCCAAACGGTTCCCGCCGCCAGCGTGGTCGAGTCCAAGAACGGAATCAGCGCGCTCATCGGCTCGTTGCTCGCACAAACCGTCATTGTCCCCGATCTCGCCGCTGCCACCACTGCGTGGCGTGAGACCAAGGGCGCGTTCGATTTTGTCACGCTCACGGGCGAACTCCTCAGCCGCCACGGCGTCTTCACCGGCGGATCGGCCAACGGGAATGGCAAGACCGCTTCCTCGATCCTCTCGCGGAAAAACCAGATCGCCGGCCTTCAGAAGCAAATCGCGGAGTTGCAGGATCGGATTGCGACGTTGAGCAAGCAGAAGGGCGCGCTCCAGAGCGACCAGACGAATTTGCAGGCAAGCCTTCAGGACGCACAGAGCGAACTCCGCACGCAGGAAGTCGCCATCGCAACGCGGCAGGGCGAATTCAACGCGCTGGAGAATTCGCAGCGGGTCCTGCACCAGAAGATCGACACCGTCGTTTACGAAATCCAAAGCCTCGCGGCGACGGAACAGGAGGGGAACCAGAAGCGCGCCGCGCTGGCCGCGCAATTGAGCGACTTGGAAACGCGCGAGCGCCAGTGCCAGGAGAAACTCGCGCAACTCAACGCCCGCCAGGAGGAGCTTCGCGTTCAGCGCGACACCGCCAACGCCGCGCTCACCGAGGCCAAGGTCACCCTCGCCGCCGAGGAGCAGTTGTGCGCGTCCTTCCGCGGACAGCAGCGCCCGTTGGAGGAGCGCATCGCAGAGTTGACGCACCTTGTCGAGCAGCGCAAGCAGGAGTGCGCGTCCTTCGTCGGCCGCAAGGCGCAGTTCGAGGCCGAGATCGCCGAGTCGCGGCGCGAGACGACCGCGCTCTCGCTTCAGCGCGAGCAGGTCAACGCGCAGACCGCCGGATTGTTGGACCAAAAGGCCCTGCAGGAGTCCGCGATCAACGAGCGCGAGGAGGCCTTGCGCGAATTGCGCCGCTCAGTCGAAACGCTTCAGCAGCAGCGCGGCGCCATCGAGGTCGAACTCGCGCAGAAAAACATGTCCGTACAGAACCTCCGCGAGCGCATCCAGCAGAAGTATCAGGTCAACCTCGACAACGTCCGCAGCGAGTGCATCACGATCACCTACGCCGACGAAGGCCCCGCCCGCGTGCAGACGCTCACCCCCGAGGAGATGGCCGCCGCCGGCGCCGCGACCGATTGGAACGCCGTGGCCGAACAGGTCACCGCGCTCCAGAAACGCATCGAGGAGATGGGCCCGGTCAATGTCATCGCCATCGAGGAATACGAGGAAGCCGAGCAGCGGCACACGTTCCTCTCCACGCAGAACGATGACCTCGTGAAGGCGAAGGAGCAGTTGCTCGAAGTCATCAACAAGATCAACAAGGAGACGAAGGAGATGTTCGTCACCACCTTCGAGAAGATCCGCGAGAACTTCCGCAACATGTTCACCGAGGTCTTCGGCGGCGGCCACGCCGACCTCATCCTCGTGGACGAAGGCGACGTGCTCGAGTCGGGCATCGACATCGTCGCGCGCCCGCCGGGCAAGAAGCTCCAGACCATTTCGCTGCTTTCGGGCGGCGAGCAGACCATGACCGCCGTGGCGCTGCTCTTCGCGATCTACCAGGTGCGGCCCTCGCCCTTCTGCGTGCTCGACGAATTGGACGCCCCCCTCGACGAGTCGAACATCAACCGCTTCCTGCGCATCGTGAAGCGCTTCCTCGAACACTCGCAGTTCGTCATCATCACGCACAACAAGCGCACCATCGGCATGGCCGACGTGCTTTACGGCGTGACGATGCAGGAACACGGCGTCAGCCGCATCGTCAGCGTGAAATTCCACCGCACCGAGGAAACGGCGGAGGTGCGCCAGCACGCGCATCCGCTCGTCCCGACGCCGACGAACATGCCGACCGTCGAGGAAGAGGAAGACGCCCCGCACCGCCGCGAAGAAACCTTCGACGTGATGATGGCGAAGTAGCGCGTTGCGCGTCGCTGGCAAAGAATCGCAGCAGCCGACCTAAAAAGGCTCCAACTGGCCGATGGGATTTGTGGTGGCCTTCGTCCCAAGCCGGAACGGTGCAGTTGCGAGTGGGGAGCGCGGGCGTCTCGCCCGCCGTTTTGGGCGTCCCGCCCAAAACATCCCGATACACGACTGACGCAAAGTTGGGTGATGCTTTCGGCGCGTCGAACCCGTCAGCGGGACGCCGACGGGAGCGACCGGGACGGTCGCGCTCCCCCGCTCTGGCCTGCATCGTTCCGATGCTGAGAGCGTGGGTCAGGTTGAAAAAGATCAAGGCTACTTTTTTCAAAAGCAGGGCTGTTTTTGGAAAAAGCATGGATACTTTTCCGAAGACTGAGGATGTTTCGTCCCGAAGTGCCCTCGTTTTTTCCGGAAGTAAGGACATCTTCGCAAAAAACATCCTCATCTTTTCGGAAGGTAAGGATGTTTTTCCCGGAAGTACCCTTACTTTTTGAAGAAGTAGGGATGTTTCGCGAGAAAGTACGCATCGTTTTTGGAGACTGAGCCTCGATTCGGCGCGGAAGAAGGTCGATCTCCTGACAGTAAGCCGCCCCGCAACGTAACCTTCCGGTGTGCCCGTCAGATACCCGTATCGCATCAACGAATGCCTCAGTCTCGAGGGAATCTCAAAGCTGCACTTCGCTTGCCCGCGTTCGGGCAAAAATTGCTGGACTTGCCGAAATCGACTTGCCACGCTGCCGGTCGGCAACAGACTGAAGCCCGCGGACGGTTCTCCTCAACGTCCGTTCACGGACTCCAAAAACCCAAAGCTCAATCAGTGTCGGCTTATGAAGCGCCTTTGTGCCTTCCTGTTCGCGGTGCTCGCAACAGCATCCGCGCTTCACGCTCAAGTCGTCTCTGACGGTCAGACCAACGTCCTCAACAGCGTCACGAATTCCTTCGGCGGCACCGTGACTGTGGGCACGAATGGTGACAACACCGCCTTGATCCTCACCAACGGCACGCTGCTCACCAACATCCTCGACGGCGTGATCGGGCGCAACGCCGGCGCGAACACCAACTACGTCTGGGTTACTGGCTCGAACACTCGCTGGCTGATGGGGCTCGACCTCTACGTCGGCAACGATGGTGCGTTCAACCGGCTTGTGATCAGCAACGGCGCGCTTGTGGCGAACAACAACGGGTACATCGGCCTCAACTCCGGCAGTTCCAACAACTCCGTGCTCGTTACCGGCGTCGGTTCGGTGTGGACGAATAGCAGCAGCGTCGTTGTCGGCTACTCCGGTGCGGGCAACAGCCTGACGATCGAGGGCGGCGGGTTGGTCCGAGCCGACAACATCAGCTACCTGGGTTACAACTCCGGAAGCAGCAACAATGTGGCGATCGTGACCGGCGCCGGGTCGGTCTGGAGCAACAGCGGCGACGTCCGGGTCGGCAATCTCGGCGCGGGCAACACGCTGCTCATCACCAACGGCGGCTTCGTGCGGAACAACTACGGCTCCATCGGCGACGGTTCGACCGCGAGCAACAACGTGGCGGTGGTGACGGGCGCCGGGTCAGTCTGGAGCAACAGCAGCGACCTCTATGTGGGCGCTTCTGGCGACGGCAACACGTTGCTCATCACCAGCGGCGGCCTTGTGCGGAACAACTTCGCGTACCTCGGCTACAATTCGGGCGCGAACAGCAACGTGGCGGTGGTGACGGGCGCCGGGTCCACTTGGAGCAACGGGTCCAGTCTCCGGGTCCACTTGGAGCAACGGGTCCAGTCTCCTGGTCGGCAATTTCGGTGCGGGCAACACGCTGCTCATCACCAACGGCGGCTTTGTGCGGAACACCTATGGCTCCATCGGCGACGGTTCGGCCGCGAGCAACAACGTGGCGGTGGTGACAGGCACCGGGTCGGCCTGGAGCAACAGCGGCGACCTCTACGTGGGTGCCTCCGGCGCGGGCAACCGGCTGATCATCAGCAACAGCGGCACGGTCACGGTCGGGATCGCCGGGGGCAGCTACAGCTACCTCGGCTTTGCCTCCACTGCCACGAACAACCTTGCGGTCGTGACCGGCACGAATTCGCTCTGGAGCGCCGGCTACCAGCTTTTTGTCGGCTACGATGGCCCGCGGAACCAGTTGATCGTGAGCAACGGCGGCACCCTCATCACCGGCGGCTACGGCTACATCGGCTACAACGCTTCGAGCGGCAGCAATGTGGCGGTGGTGAACGGCGCCGATTCGCTTTGGACGAACGGGTATCAACTCGCCGTTGGCAACAGTTCGGCGGGGAACCAGTTGATCATCTCCAACGGCGGCGCCGTTTTCAGCGGCCAGACCCTGGTGGGCGTTGACACCAACGCCGACAACAACCTCGTCCTGGTGACGGGCAATGGCTCCGTCTTGAGCAACAGCAGCTACCTCTACCTCGGTCTCCACGGCTCGTTCAACCGGCTGGTGGTGAGCAACGGCGGCAGGGTGTACACCGCGGGCATCCTCAACGAAATCGGCTACGATTCCGACGGCGTCAGCAACGTGGTCGTGGTCACCGGTGCGGGTTCGCGCTGGGATGCTCCGGGTCAATTCTTCATGGGCCTCGCCAGCCCCGGCAATCAGTTGATCGTCAGCAACGGCGGCGTGGTGGCGGATCAACTCAGCCTGCTCGGCGTCTTCGCCAGCGCCAGCAACACCACGGCAACGGTGACCGGCGCCGGCTCGCTGTGGAGCAACAGTGCGAGCCTGACCATCGATTCCGGCGGCACGCGGCTGCTCATCACCAACGGCGGCGCGGTCTTCGGCGGCAGCAACACGATGATCCTGGGCGCGACAACGAATGCGCAGCGCATCCGCGTCACCGTGGATGACGGCACGCTCACCGTGCGAAACGCCGGCGGCACGGCCGTCTATGACCTCCGCCGCGGCACCAACGCGCTCAATGATGGCTTGATCGACGTGGACTACCTGATGATGACCAACACCGCAGGCGTCTTCGAGTTCAACGGCGGCACGCTCATCACGCGCGGCGGCTTCATCTCCAACGGCGCGCCCTTCGTCGTCGGCGCGAACGGCAGCACACCCGCCATCTGGGATGTCCGCGACGGCGTGAGCAACGTGGTGGTAGCCTCCAACGTCGTCATCGGCCTTAACGTGGCGAACAGCCAGTTGCTCATCACCAATGGGCAGACGCTCCAAGTCCTCGGTCGGGACCCGAGTACGCCCGCGTCGGGGTTGCTCGGCAAGGGAGCGTCGGCAAGCAACACGATGGTCCTGGTCAGCGGAGCCGGCTCGTACTGGTCGAATGCGTTCAACCTCCACATCGGGGGGAGCAGTGTTGGCAACCGGCTCGTGATCACGAACGGAGGGCGGGTCACCACCGATATTTTTGCGCTGCTCGGTGAGACCTCGGCGAGCAGCAACAATGAATTGGTCATCACTGGGATCGGATCGACTCTGGTCAGCGGACTGAGCCTCGAAGTGGGTCTTCTCGGAGATTCGAACCGACTGGTCATCGCGGACGGCGCTACTGCCGCAAGCGCGGACGGGTTCCTTTCGAGGAACGGGGGAAATGGCAACGAGGCGATTGTTACCGGCTCAAGTTCAACGTGGAGCAATCAAGGCAACCTTTCAGTCGGTTTTTCCGGGGGTCGCAACCGGCTGGTGATTACGAACGGTGGATTGGTGGTGGACCTCGATGGCCAACTGGGTAGAAACGCTGGCACCAGCAACAACGTGGCCGTGGTGACAGGCGCCGGCTCGGTCTGGAGTAATCGCTCTGCGCTCTACGTGGGCTACGACGGCAGCGGCAGCCAACTGGTGATTACCAACGGCGGCACCGTCTTCGCCAGCAACGCGGCTTATCTCGGCTTCGATTCCACCTCCAGCAACAACCTGCTGACCGTCGGCGGCAGCGGCCTGCGCGTGGCGAATGTGGCGGGCACGGGCATCTACGACATCCGCCGTGGCACCAACGTCCTCAACGCCGGCCTGATCGACGTGGATCAGCTCGTGATGACCAACAGCGCGGGCGTGTTCACCTTCAACGGCGGCACGCTCATCACGCGTGGCGGCCTCATCTCCAACGGCGCGCCCTTCATCGTCGGCGCGAACGGCAACACGCCAGCCATCTGGGACGTGCGCGACGGCGCGAGCAATGTGGTGGTGGCCTCCAACCTCGTCATCGGCCTCAACGTGCCCAACAGCCAGTTGCTCATCACGAACGGGCAGACGTTGCACGCGAGAGGTGGCGATCCCTCCGTCTCGGTCCCCTCCTCGGTGATCGGTGCCAATGCCGCGGCCACGGGCAGTGTCGCAGTGATCGCGGGCAGCGGTTCGCTCTGGTCGAACGCGAACGACTTGATAATTGGCAGCAACAGCGCGTTCAACCAGTTGGTGGTGAGTAACGGCGGCATGGTGCGGAACGCCATCGGCTACGTGGGCCTCAGTTCGACCGCGAGCAACAACGTGGCGTTGGTCACGGGAAGCGACTCGGTTTGGACCAACGCCAGCACGCTCAATGTCGGCTTGCAGGGCGCGGGCAACCAATTGTTGGTGAGCGGTGGCGGCACGGTCCGAAACGTCAACGGGTTTATCGGCAACGGTTCCGCCAGTTCTAACAACTTGGCCGTGGTGACAGGCAGTGGTTCGCTCTGGAGCAACGCCAGCAGCCTTAACGTCGGCAGCGGCGGTGCGTGGAACCAGTTGGTGGTGAGCAATGCCGGGACGGTTAAGAACACGATTGGCCGTATCGGTTTCGGTTCCACCAGCAGCAACAATGTGGCGTTGGTGACGGGCAGCGGCTCGCTCTGGAGCAGTTCCAGCGACCTCAATGTCGGCCAAAGCGGAGCAGGGAACCAGTTGATGGTGAGCGATGGCGGCACTGTGCAGGGCACCGGCGCCTACCTTGGTCTTGATTCCACCTCCACCAACAACCGCATCATCAACAACGGCGGGAATCTGATCGTCAGCAACGGCAGCACGGGCGTCTTCGACATCCGCCGAGGCACCAATCAGTTCAACTCCGGCCTCATCTACGCCGAGCAGTTGGTGATGACCAACGCGGCGGGCCTCTTCGAGTTCAACGGCGGCACGCTCATCACCCGCGGCGGCCTCATCTCCAACGGCGCACAGTTCGTCGTCGGCGCCAACGGCACCACGCCCGCCATCTGGGATGTGCGCGCGGGCGTGAGCAATGTCGTGCTGATCTCGAACCTGTTCGTGGGATCGAACGTGGCGGGCAGCCAGTTGCTCATCACCAACGGGCAGACGCTCCAGGTGCGCGCCAACGACACGATGAACCTCACGGCGGTGCTCGGCCGCGAAACCGCCGCCAGCAACACGTTGGCCGTGGTTTCCGGCCCCGGCTCGTACTGGTCGAATCAGTTGCGCGTGGTGATCGGCTACAACAGCTCCGGCAACCGGCTCGTGATCAGCAACGGCGGTCGCGTCTCAAGCGACATCGGCTACCTCAGCTACACGAACTCCGCCAGCAGCAACAATGAGGTCGTGGTGACGGGGGCCGGGTCGGTTTGGAGCAACAACCAGACGGTGGTGGGATACTTTGGGAGCAGCAACCGGCTGGTGATCAGTAGCGGTGGAACGGTCGTGGACGACTTCGGGAATCTCGGATCGCTCGCTTCGGGCACCCGAAACAACGAGGTGGTGGTGACGGGGGCAGGATCCGTCTGGACCAATCGGTCCGACGTGTTGGTGCGAGGCGCTGCAGGCCGCTTGGTGATCACGAACGGCGGCACAGTCGCAGACAACGTCGGTTATCTCGGCTACGACTCGGGCAGTAGCAACAACGTGGCGTTCGTGACGGGCAGCGGGTCGCTCTGGCGAAATTCCAGCAATTTGCTCGTCGGCCTTTTCGGTTCGGGCAACGCGCTGGTGATTTCCGACCACGGTGCGGTGGTGAACCGCAGCGGCGTCATCGGTGCCTTTGCCGGCGCGAACAACAACCGCGTCATCGTGAGCGACACGATGAGCTGGACCAACAACGGCGACCTGTTCGTGGGCGACGCCGGCTCGGGCAACCAGTTGCTGCTCACCAACGCCGGGCAGGGTTTCAGTTGGAACACCTACGTGGGCAACCAGGCCGGCAGCAGCAACAACCTCCTGCTCGTGGCCGATACCAATTCCCTGCTGGGCACAAGCACCAACCTCTTCATCGGCGTCAGCGGTTCATTCAACCAGATGGTCATCAGCAACGGCGGGTTGGTGACCAACCAGTTCGGTTACATCGGAAGCAACGCGACAGCGTTCGGGAACACAGTGATCGTGAGCGGCGCGGGTTCCCTGTGGATGAACCAGTTCGACCTCTACGTGGGCAGTTCGGGCGCGGGCAATCAACTGGTGGTTAGCAACGGCGGGTGGGTGCGGAGCAGAGCAGGCTTTCTTGGCTACGATTACGCAAGCAGCAACAATCAGGTGGTGGTGACAGACGCGGGTTCGGGCTGGAGCAATCAGAATGCTCTCTTCGTGGGCTATAATGGCGCCGGCAATCGACTGGTGATTAGCAACGGCGGGTGGGTGAGGAGCCTCTTCGGCTTCGTAGGGGGCGGTTCCGCCAGCAGCAACAACGAGGTGGTGGTGACTGGCGCGGGTTCGGTCTGGAGCAACGTGGGCGAACTCCACATGGGCGAACAGGGCATCGGCAACCGGCTGGTGATCAGCAACGGCGGCACGGTCAGGAACGGCGGCGACGGATACATCGGCGCCGGCTCCACCAGCAGCAATAATGTCGCGGTGGTGACCGGTGCGGGTTCAGTCTGGAGCAATCAGAGCGATCTCTATGTGGGTGGTGTGGGCACCGACAACCGACTTGTGATCAGCAACGGCGGCGTGGTGAGTGACCGCTCCAGCTATGTCGGCGCGATTTCTAACAACAATGTGGCTGTGGTGACGGGTGCGGGTTCGCTGTGGACGAATCGGTTCACCCTCAACGTGGGCCAGAACGGCGCCGGCAATCAACTGGTGGTGAGCAACGGGGGCACTGTATTTGCCAGCAACGCTGTCACTCTCGGCGTCCTCGACACGTCCACCAACAACCGCATCGAGATCAACGGCGGCTCGTTGCTGGTCAGCAACGCCACCGGCACCGGCGTGCTTGACGTGCGCCGGGGCACGAACCAGTTCAACTCCGGCCTGATCGACGTGGACCAGTTGGTGATGACCAACGCGGCGGGCGTCTTCGAGTTCAATGGCGGCACGCTCGTCACGCGCGGCGGCCTCATCTCCAACGGTGCGCCCTTCGTCGTCGGCGCGAACGGCACCACGCCCGCCATCTGGGACGTGCGCGCGGGCGTTTCCAACATGGTTGTCAGCAACCTGCTCGTCATCGGTCAGAACGTGGCGGGCAGCGGCCTCCTTGTCACCAACGGGCAGACTTTGTGGGTCCCGAGCCCATCCATTCTGGGAAGCAACGCGGCATCATCGAACAACTACGCGATCGTCGCTGGCGCGGGCTCGCTGTGGAGCAACACGCTCTCCCTTTTTGTCGGCAATTCCGGCGCGGGCAACCAGTTGGTGGTGAGCAACGGCGGCGAGGTGCGGAGCGGTGGCGGCTTTTTGGGCGTCAATGCGTCGAGCAGCAACAACCTGGCGCTGGTGACGGGCTTAGGCTCGCTGTGGAGTATTGCCAACGACCTCCGGGTCGGCACGTCGGGCAATCAGCTTGTGGTGAGCAACGGCGGCATGCTGCGCAACCTCGCCGGCTACCTTGGCCTTGGGTCGTCCAGCGGCGATAACCTTGCGGTGGTGACGGGGGCGGGCTCGCTGTGGAGCAATTCTTTTGACCTCTACGTCGGCAACTCCGGAGCGCGCAATCAGTTGCTCGTAAGCAACGGCGGCACGGTCGTCGCCCGCAACGGCGTCTATCTCGGCTTCAACTCGTCCTCCACCATCAACCGTATCGAGGTCAACGGCGGCTCGTTGCTGGTCAGCAACGCCATCGGCACCGGCGTGCTCGATGTGCGCCGCGGCACCAACTCGCTCACCGCCGGCCTGGTGGACGTGGACCAGTTGCTCGTGACGAATCTCCTCGGCAAGTTCGATTTCAAGGGCGGCACCCTGCGCACGCGCGGCACGCTGGTGGACAACGGCGCGGACTTCGTGGAGGGCGATGGCGCGAGCAGTGCGCTCTTTGAATTCGTCGGCTCGCTGGCGCACGCGTTCTCCAATCGCTTCGTGATCAACTCGAACGCGACGGCTTCGCTGAACTCAGGTTTCTCCGGAGGCATCGCGTTCGGTCAGGGCGTGCAGGTCAACTGGGGCGGTACGCTCCGCTACGAGGCGCCGAGTCAACTCGCCGCCGGCACGAAGGTGGAACTCAGCGGCGGCACGTTCAATCTGAACGGCAAGGCGCAGAGTGCCACGCTGGGCGCGCTGACGATGAGCGCGACCTCGACGCTGGATTTCGGCACCGGCGGCTCGCAAGTCTTCACCTTCGCCAGCCTCGCCAGCCACACCGCCGGCAGCCTGTTGCACATCCAGAACTGGGAAGGCGCTCCAAGTGGCGGCGGCATCGATCAAGTGAAGTTCGCCGACCTCGGCGCCAGTGTCACTCCCACCTTCCTCGGCGACGTGCGCTTCGCCGGTTACCCCAATGGCGCGATCCTTCTCCCCGGCACCGGCGAAATCGTTCCCGTGCCGGAACCGGCGACGTGGGTGGTGGTCGTCGTCGTGTTCGGCTGGCTGATGCTTCTTGAGGTTCGGCGGCGTCTCCGGCGGAGTTGAACAAGGTCACTCCCCGCCCGCCCACTTCGGTTGCTTCTTCAAGTGGTAGAGCATCTCGCCGGCTTTGGGCACGCAGAGGATGCCTTCCTCCTCGCGGTTCTTGAATTCCTCGACATGGATGCTCGCGGGGTCGCGGTAGCCGAGGCTGATCTTGCGGCAGGTGGCTTCGGGAATCTGTGTGGCGAGTGTGACCTGGATGCGGCAACTCTCGACGCCGTTCTCGTACGTGCCGATGCCGCGCACGTGTGTCGAGTGCGCGAGCACGCCCCACGGATGCTGTTTGAACCGGTCCCATTGCTTGAGAAAATAGTCGCGGCAATGGTAGCCGATCTCCTCGATCACGCGGCCGTGCGTGACGGAAATCTCGCTCACGTGCGGCGCGTAGATGATCAGTTCTCCGCCATCGGCCACGACCGGTTCCAGTTTGTACATGCCCTTTCCAGCGACCCATACGTCGTCATACATCGGCGGCATGACGGAGAGCACGGTCTTGAAGGGCTTGTCTTTATAGACGATGTGAACCTTCTTCGAGAGTTCGCTCGCGGCGTCCCATGCGCCTTCCGGTGTGCTGGCGAAGAGGCCGGCCAACGATTTGTCCGGGGCGACGACCATCGCGAAGCACAGCTTGTCCACTTTCACCAGCGCGCCCGCGCGATCGACGACTTTGCGGACGGGCGTCCACTTGTTGCCGATGATCATCGGGTTGGTGCACACCGCGCCGAGCCAGTGGAAGAAGTTCAGAATCTTTGGCCCGCCCACGCCGGGGAACAGATACTTGTTGCCGCCGGAGAAACCGACGACCTCGTGCGGGAACACCGGCCCGACGATGATGACCTGGTCGTAATCGAAGACGCGCTTGTTGATCTCGACGGGCACATCCATCGAGAAGAGGCCGTGCGTGAGTTCGTTGACTTCGGCGGCGGTGAGCGTGCCGATCTCGCGCAGCGCGGCGGCGTTGTCCCACTCGTGGTTGAAGAAGCGCACGGAGCGATACTCGCCGCGGCGTTCATCGAGTGAGATTTCCAACCGGCCGCAGATCGCCTCCTCGCTCATCGGCGGATGCGTGCCGAGCGCGACGAGGACGTCGAGGTGCAGCGCGACCGCGCCGATTTGCTTGAAGATCGTCTGGAACACCAATCCCACCGGGGCGGTGCGCGTGCCGTCGGGCACGATGAGCAGGACGCGCTTGCCCTTGTAGTCTTTAGCCGGCAGCGCCTGCGCGACGATTTCGACGACGTCGGAGTTGCTGAGCTTGCCGGGGAACGCGGACTTGGAGATGACGTTCATGGCCGAAACTTAAACCACGAATGAGCACGAATAAACACGAATGGCGGATTCCGAAACGTGTCCTTCGTGTTCATTCGTGGTCGTCCCTCTTCAAATTGTCTGGCTCAGGAAGCCGCCGTCCACGCGGATGTCCGTGCCGGTGACGAAGCTGCTGGCCTTGTGGCTCGCGAGGAAGACGCACGCGCCGATCAACTCGTTCGATTCGCCGAAGCGGTTCATCGGCGTGTGGCCCCAGATCGCTTTGGTGCGGTCGCTGGGAGAGCCGTCGTCCTTGAACAGCAGCTTGCGATTTTGTTCGGCCGGAAAAAAACCGGGCGTGATGGAATTGACGCGCACGTTCTTCGAGGCCCATTCGCGCGCGAGA